>JALGWB010000106.1 GCA_025774405.1 bacterium | reverse complement strand
ATCTCGACTATCTGAGCCCCTGCATCGAGTGCGGCCTTTATTTGATTTATGTTCTGATCGACAAAGGTACTAACAGCTATACCACTTTCTCTGAGTTCAGCTATCTTGGCTTCGAGATCTTTGAGATTGCCTGCAACATCGAGCCCGCCTTCGGTTGTAAGCTCCTGCCTGCGCTCAGGGACAAGCGTCACCAGGTCAGGCTTTATACGCTTGGCGATATCGACCATCTCTCTGGTTGCTGCCATCTCGAGATTGAGTTTGGTCTTCACCACGAGTCTTAAGATCTCAAGGTCGCGTTCCTGAATGTGCCGCCTATCCTCCCTCAGATGCACTACAATTCCATGAGCTCCTGCAAGTTCTGCAAGCACTGCTGCCGTCACCGGGTCCGGTATGTCAATCCCGCGTGCTTGTCTTACGTTGGCAACGTGATCGACGTTAACAGCAAGTCGAGCCATTTACCTCCCCCCGTTACTTGATGCGCTTTTCAAGTCTTATCTCCCGAATGACACTATCACCATCCGAGATTCCAAGTGTCACGATCTGCCACCGCCTGTGGCTATCAATTGATTCTACACCATAGACGACCTCACCACCAACGCTTTTGACGGCCTCCGTTATTGCAAGATTGGCTCGGACGATTGATGCTCCCCGATCGATTACGAGTCGATCACACCTGATACCACCTCGAGCCTCCGATGGAGTGGTCGTTACCTCCTTGACGGGAAGGGTTAGATACACGCTGTCGAGCACAGCCTTGATAAGTTCAGGATCGGTGCCTGGAGAGATGAAAAAGCGAAATCCGTAAATCAGAGCCCCGAGCAAGGCAAGGCAGACGGTAACAGTCAGGATAGGTCTAAAACCAAGATGCTTTTTCATCGTGTTTTGGCTGGGTCGAGAGGCAAAGTGTATTTCCGCCCCTGGTCTACTTTGGCTTCCGGATTTCCTTTATCCTGAGGATTGTCCAGAGCCCTTCGTAATTGGGATCGGGAGTAGCCCAAATATCCACCCAGCTGTCACGGACCTCCCAGTTCGTAGGCTCGGCTCCGGGCTTCTCAACAGTCACAATGATAAGAGGCTCAAATCTTGCAACGAAGGCATTTATGGTATCCACTCCTCCACCCTCTCGAGGTCTTATCTCCTCAATCGGTGCCCATTCACTAATCTTGTTGGAAAGATCCATCACTATATTGGTGACTTCGGGATCTTCAAACATATTTTCAGTTGAACGGACATCCTCCTCCTTTCCCCACCATGGCTCATCTGGAGGAAGATTCAGGCTATCAGCAACATCCTCCGTAAACTCAAAGAGATATCTATCATCGAGAGCTTCCTCATATTTTTCAATCTCACGGCGTTCATAGGCAAAAGCCAGGAAATCAACGAGATTATCCATCAACTCCCGATTTATTTCAGACCCGCCCCCATTCTTACCACCGTTCCCCTTTGAACCAAACGGATTCCAGCATCCCGTCACAAGTAAGATTGCGATCAGAAAGAAGCCCCATCGTCTCATATCACATCCCCCTTACATCGACGCCCGAACCAAGCCTTTAAGGATACCCCAGGTTCCACTGCTTCCTTCAGGCTCTTCTTCGGGTCTAAAATCCTCCCACTTATTGATATACCAAAGCCCGTCAAGCTCAAGGTGTATGGAAAGAATGGAAGTCCCGTAATAGATGTCCCACTCCTCACCAACAACAGTGAGCTCATAATCATTCTGGAAAACATAGCTCGTGTCGGTCTCTTCGATAACATTGGGCTCACTTGTGAAGACCAGCCAGATCAATTCAGTCCTGCCTGGATCTAGCAGCTGATTGCCAACGTTGACTTCCACATCGGTTCCCCACTCCGTCAAGACCCCGGGATAGTAGTTGTCAAACTCCTGGACATCCCTCGAATCGGGGACAAAGACAAAATCCTCCGAGAAGAGGTCTTCATAGTTGATTGCGTCAAGATTACGCATCACATTGATAAGATTGGAGATCACCGTCGTTGGATTCCGTGGTACTTCGAACACAGTCACGCCGCCAGTTGGTTGTTCAGCATCCCTCACCGAGAAGGTATCACAGGCAACCAGAGCAAGTACAACCAACCCGATCATCAGCAATGCGATCCCTCTGCGGTTAGAAAACATGCGACACCTCGAACTCTATATTCCTGTAATTCTTGAATGCCTCATTCACGCGCTTGCCTTCCTTAAGATTCTGATCCACAGTGAGGGAGACCTTAGTTCTGCTGCCAATCTCATAATTGAATGCCACTCTGCCCATAATTTCGGAAGTTGTCGTCTCGTAGTCGAGCTGTTTGTTGCCATCCCTGTATCGCCAGCTCCTTTGCAGAAAATAACCCTGTCGAACAACCAGATTGAGTTTCTTAAAGATCTTATAATTGATGCCGAGATTGAGTGAATGGGACTCAGTCTCAGTTGAAGGGTCATAGTATCCAGCCCCGTTGCGTTCCGCGTAATTACCCTGATCCTGAAACTTGTAAGTGTGACTGAGATTGATTTTCAGACGGCTCGTTACAGGGAAACTTAACCTGCTCTTAACATTTGAATTCCTGACAAGTGTATTCTTGGACTCAGCAAAGTGGTAAAAAGTATAAATGGCTGAGATGTCATAACTCTGGACGATCTTGACATTCCTGAAGGTTGTAATCTTGTAGCTCCCTGAGACACGATACTTGCGTGCGGTGCGGTTGTTAGCCGACGAAGTTGCTTTTATGTATACTGACTGCTCCACAGAGTACTCACCAGCAAGCTTGGTCGATATGTTCTTCAGAGGCTGGTAGTCAATATCCATGCTGACCCGATTGCTCTGGCGGTCACGATCTTTGGGGTTGGCTTCCTTATCGTCATAAGAAATCGAGACAAGGTCTGAAAGCGCTGTGAGGCTAAGGTTTGCCTTGTTCCCAAGGCTTTGTGTCAACTTGAATGTAAGCGATTTATGGATGTCGTCACCTGTATCCTCTGTCTGATATTCACTTCTCGTGATCTTGCGTTCTCCGCCGAGATTGATGGTGGCACCAGCCCACGGAAGAAGTTTGGCGCTTCCCCTCAGCTGTGAGCTTCTGATGAAACTGTTTCTTGCAGTATTGAGCTCGTAAGTCCTCCGAGATTCATCGAAACCTACAGAGAGATCCCAGCTGAAGCGCTTAACCATTTTGAAAGATGAGGTAACTGACGCCGATCGCCCGCTACCTGCTTCGGTTTCCTGAGCATTCTTTTTAGGATCTGGATGCTGCTTGCGATAGTCACGGCGGGATGCATCAAAGCTGATCGTGATACCAGGGGCTGCCCGATAGGTTGATCCAAATGATAATCCCTGATTGAACGTTCTATCATGGGAACTGAACAGAGTAACACCACTTGAGTCGATCTCGGAGTCAAGCAGCAACCGCTTTCCGTTGTATGCCAGCGAGGCACTCAAGACGTCATTCGGAGCATAGGAAACCGATGCCGAAAAATCCTGGCTTATGCCGTTGTTACGAACACGGCTTGAGAAGTTTTTGGTGCTACCTGCGACAATTCTGACACGAACATCAACTGCATCAGTAAGAGCCCGATTGAAATCCGATGAGACTCTGAAGCTCTCCTTCTTACGCCGATCTGCCGGGCTACCCCCATGCAGGCCAAAACGCCGGGCACTAACGACTGCGTTATAGGTAATACCGAAGGATATGTCATCATTGAACCTATACTTGAGATCTGCAGTGGTGGCATCATCGGAGTCGGATCTATTTAGCGTGCTATTCTCACGAGTGTGGACACTCGTGTCGAGCCTGAGTGTAATCCTCTCGTTGAGTCTCTTGCTAAGATTGATCCTGGTTTCCCAGTTGGTAACATCCTTCTCCTTCCTTATCGAAAGACTTGAGGATGGATGCACATCCCACCAGTTCATCTCGCCCGCTTTTCGGGGGGGCTGGATCTGGGATTCCTCTTCGGGCAGACCTTCGCCTGAAACTCCGGTTTCCGACAAGTCAGTTCCGGTGGTATCTGAATAGACCGCAACGGAATCACTATCCTCAGCCCCAAAGACATTGGTAAACATCAGGAAGACCGCTATCAGGAAAACAAATGCCATGATACCCAGCCTCACCCCAGTACTTCCTTAATGGCATTTGAAAGGCTGGCAAATTCTTCGATGGAGACCATTTCAGGCCTCCTATCAAGTCCCACGCCTGACATGCGGCCGAGCTCGCCCATGATCTTTGGCGTTAGCCCAGGTATCTGCCTGAGGCTTTTTCTCAGGGTCTTGCGCCTCTGCCCGAACGCTGCTCTTATAGTCTGAAAGAAAAGCCCCTCGTCCTCTAGATTGACGCTTGGACGCTCAAGCACTCTAAGGCGCACAACGGCTGACCGCACGTCAGGTCGTGGGAAGAAACTTGTCGGCTTTACGATGAAAAGGACTTCGGGTTGGAATCTATATTGAACATAAATTGATAGCGATGAGTAATCCTTCTTTCCAGGTGCTGCTACGAGTCGCCTTGCAAACTCATCTTGTACCGTAATAACCGCCTCTGAGAAGTACTTGCGGCTTTCCACGAGCTTCATGAGAATAGCACTCGTAATGTAATAAGGGAGATTGCCAAGAACCTTCCATGTCGAGATTTCAGGGTGGGTGTGGACGATTTCGCCGAGATCCATCTTGAGGAAATTCGCCTGGGTTATAGTCAGCCCTGGCCTGCCATCCATCTCATCCCGCAAGATGGAGACCAGGCGCGGATCCACCTCGACTGCGATAACCTGCCCGGCATGCTCGACTATGCGACGGGTTAATGCACCAAGCCCTGAACCGATCTCTATTACACCGTGGGACTTCTCAAGCCCCAGAGCACTAACGATCTTGCGAGCGATGTTATCGTCGATAAGGATGTGCTGACCAAGCTGCTTGCGAAGTCGGACACCATGTTTTTTGAGGAGGCTCAGCTGCGAGACAGCTGCACTGAAAAAGAAAACTGGAAGCGCGAGCGTACACACTTCCAGGAACTTGCTAGAGCTGCAGTCGAATGCTTGCCAGAGGCTCACTTGCTTATCCTCGTTGTCTCAGACCTTCCGCTCGTCTGAGTCCGAAACCTCTAACAAGCTGCCTTCGACATCACCTCCTTACACTGTTGCATTATAGCATACAGCATCCGCTATGTCAAGCCAACCATTGGTGGGGTGGGGACATGGTGACCCCCCCGGGGTGGTAATAACAGGCTGTCTGAAGATATGCTGGTGGTCTTCTTGGAAATAGCCGTTGTTGCCCATGTCTACAAAAGTCCTGGCACCACTAACACTGCGGCTCGTGGATCAGGTTGCGATGATCGGGAGAGTTATCCTCTAGGCTTTATGTTTGTAGGCTATAAGGCTTATGACCCCACCCTGCGGATCCTGGATGGTGCAGAACCTACCAACGTCCGGGATATCGGCAGGAGGCACGACTATCCTAGCCCCCAGCCCCAAGGGCTTTCTGTGCTCTGGCATCAACATCGTGCACAGTAACATAGACCGCCCGGTGCGAGGGCACGTCATCGGGAACTTGATGTGGCATCACCATTATTCCAGCAACGGCTTGATCCCCCACCTTGATCAATATGTATCCGCCTTCTTGCATTGGCACGGATTCCATCTGCCAGCCGAGAAGGTCTGCATAGAACTTCTTTGAAGCCTCAAGTTCACGGGTCAGCAGCTCAGTCCAACTGAAATCTCCATGAGTCTCAAACCTGTTTCCCATCAGTTCCTCCTCGCTTTGCGACTATCGACGAGCCTGCCATGCAAGCTACCACAGGTCAAGATCTATGGACAGCCTGAGACTCTGCGGCTGTTTCCCCACCTGCTTGACTTGCATCAGCGTCTGCCGTAAAATCGGGCTGGAGGTTCAACGCATGCCTAGACTTCCTCGCTATACGACTATTGTACGTGCCTATGAAGATGCCTTACAGGCCTACCTTGATCGCAGATACGGCAATCGGCGTCACAAACGCTTGCGCACTCATCTCATGCGATGCTTGCTTGCGACTCTCGTGAGTGGTCGCATTCCTGAATCCGATAATCTGACAGGCCCTTTGAGGTCCCATCTAACCCGACTCGAACGCCAGCTTGCCCGTGATGACTACCGCCTTTCCAAAGCCTGGTATGAAACCAAGATCTATGGAGCGAGCCAGAAGGCAGCATGCTCGCGGTGGCAGATAAACCAGCGAGACTTGCGTACACTTGAGCAGCTATGGAGTGATACTGGCTATGGGTCGGAAGACTATGCGAGGCTGCTGTCCAAACTCGAGCCGCAATGGCAATTTGATGTGGATGAAAGGCATGAGGAATTGGTTATCTGGCTTGACGACCGTGCTATTGAAGACATTGTGCTGGTGGCTCTCGAGGCTTACACAGTTCCAAGAAAGGGACTCAAGTTCACCGAAACCTATGGTATCTGCTTCGGTTCGACCAAGACCACAGATCAGAAGCGCCAGGCTCGCGGACGTTACGCTCTGAGACACATTGACATTCGAAGTGTCCATATCCAGTTACGTGCAGTCGGGTTTTCCAACAAGGTTACATACGATCTTAGAAGCCTGGAAACGCAGATGGCAGTTGCAACGCATTTGTTTCCCCAGCTCGATATCGTTGGAGATTTTCACACTCACCCCTATGAAACAGCAGATGAGTTAAGACGGGTTAAAGGCTGGCGCTATAGCAGCGGTGATGAAGCGGGTATTGGCGAGTGGGTGACACCGCTTAAACACATGGGCTATCATCCGAGAACCTCATTGATTGTTGGCATTGCCGAAGGGACCAAACGTATCAGTCATCCCGGCAGATATAAGCCAAATGTGGTGAGATTCTCAGTAAGCAAATATCATTTCTACATAGCGTGCTATCGCATTGTCGGCAATAGATACTCAGATAGGCATATCACCCTTAATGCTGTGGCTCTGCCTGGCCTTTAGGTGGGATCTGAGCAAGAAACCTTCATATGGTACTCTCCGCGTCTCTGGCCAGCACGATCAGCGACGGACACCAAGGTATGCACTCCCGACGGCATTTGCACTTGCGTCAAGGTGCCACTGTATGGTTCTCTCTCACAAGGTTTGCTATCCACTGAGCAACGCTTAGATAAATAGAGATGAGGTCAAGGCAACTTTCAATCCGGAGGCATAAGGTCGTTATGGAGCTTCGGCCCCTGGTATCCTGGCAATAGTGGGCACGCCACTGGCCATCTCTGGTTCGTTTACACTCTCCTTGTCCTCTCCGCTGCTACAGGATTAGCCTATCAGGTCTCAGCGACCAAGCAAAGGCTATCTTGATATCACTACTTTTTGGGTCCTAACTTCAGAGCCCTGCCTTAAAGTGACAAGATAGATGCCACTCTGCAAATGTCCGCCAGTATCGAAGCTGACAGAATGATAGCCAGCAGCATAGCTGGCATCACAAATCGTCGCCACCCGGCGTCCGGAGACATCGTAAAGGGTGATCTTTATGCTACCATCAGCTGGTAAGCCGAAGTGCACTGTGCCATGCCCCGTGATGGGATTGGGCTTAACAGCGGCTATGACTACCCGCTCCGGTACTGCGGTCTTACCCGCAACCGCCATAGGGTCATAGAGCTCAAAATCCCCATCACTCACATCCTCACCACTGTTGCCACTACCATCATGCGCTACCACCTTCACCCGCGCCTCACTCGTCCCATACCTCACCACCATTAGGCTCAACCACTGTAACCTCCGGCACCCCCACATCACGCAACTCAAAATCCCCATCACTCACATCCTCACCACTGTTGCCACTACCATCATACGCTACCACCTTCACCCGCGCCTGGCTCGTCGGACCCACATCAACCAGCCATGTATACACACCATCATTCGCCTCTCCCGACGCTATCGTATGCCCAAACGTCACACCACCATCTGTCGACAGCACTATATCCACCGAGACCACTCCCACATTGTCCGTAGCTGTCCACCTAATGTCATAACTCGACCCCATATCCCATACCTCACCACCATTAGGCTCAACCACTGTAACCTCCGG
>JALGWB010000105.1 GCA_025774405.1 bacterium | reverse complement strand
TCTGGGACGATCTCAATTTCGGCGGTGTCAACAGGTGCTACTACTATAACGATGGAACTCGCCTCATCATCGAGTGGTACGAAGTCCCCCACTATGGATCGGGTGGACCGTACACCTTCGAGCTCATCCTCTATCCGAATGGCGACATGCTTTATCAGTATCTCTCAATGGCCGATCCAACCAACAGCGCCACAATCGGAACTCAGAACTTTACAAGGGATGACGGGCTCCAGATAGCTTTCAACACCGACTACATCCATGACAGCCTGGCGATCAAGATCTCGAAGCTGCCGCAGTGGGTCACAGTCACCCCAACGTCTGGAAGGGTGTGGGGTGGTGGTTCGATGGGGCTTTCGGTTGATTTTGATGCAACGGGGCTGCTTGGTGGCTACTACGATGCCAACATCGTCATAAACAGCAACGATCCAGATGAGTCGAGTGTCATTGTACCGGTTGAGCTTCATGTGATTGGTGCACCTGATATCGCTGTTGATCCGACATCGCTTGACTTTGGTGACGTGTTTATCGGCGCAACAAAGGAGCTCACATTCATCGTGAGTAACCCTGGTACTGACAACCTCGACATATCTGATATCACTTCGGACAACGCTGTCTTCGATGCCACTCCGAAGACCTTCACACTCCCACCGCGTGGTGCTCAGATCGTCACAGCCACTTTTGCGCCAACGGATCCTGGACCGACATCTGGCACACTTACGATTTACAGCAACGATCCGGACGAACCTGCAGTCACGGTGGATGTTACCGGTACCGGCCTTGTTCCACCCGAGTTCAGTGTCACACCTGATTCACTCTTTGCAGATCTCATGACAGGTGAGACTGAATCTCAGACAATCACCATCACCAATAGCGGTGGCTCTGACTTCATCTTCACAGCAAGTGTTGAGATCTTCAGTTCGGGTGAAGTCGTTCAGGGTGATCCAACGGAATATCCCAAGAGCGAGGAGGAACTCGATCCAAGGACAAGTGGTCCCCAGACCGAAGGCAGTGGTGGCCCCGATGTGTTCGGCTACACCTGGATCGACAGTGACGAGCCTGGTGGTCCTGCCTTTGACTGGGTTGACATCACCGGCGTTGGAACACCCGTGCCCGGGCTTGATGGTGATGACGAGAACGTAGGCCCGATCCCGATCGGATTTACCTTCCCATTCTATGGCAACACCTTCGACGAGCTCTATGTCTGCACCAACGGCTGGCTGAGCTTCACAAGCACACGAACCTCCTTGAGCAACTATCAGCTGCCGAATACCTCGGCGCCTGAGAACCTGCTTGCCGTCTGGTGGGATGATCTGCACTTCCGATATGTTGAGCGAGCCTACTATTACAATGACGGCACGAGGTTCATCATTGAGTTTGTCGATGTCGAAAGGTACAGCTCCTATCAGCCTGGAGTCTTTACCTTTGAAGTCATCCTCTATCCGAGTGGAACCATCGTCTATCAGTACCTGTCGATGGAAGGCTATGTGACAAGTGCCACAATCGGCATCCAGAACGACACAAAGGATGATGGTTTGACGGTTGTCTACAATGCCGAATACGTGCATGACAACCTTGCGGTTAAGTTTGCAGCCGTGCCTGAGTGGCTCTCGGTCTCTCCGACGAGTGGGACTGTACCTCCAGGCGGCTCAATGGATCTTACGGCGCTCTTTAATGCCACTGACCTTTACGGTGGTGACTACCATGGTGTCGTTCACATCGATGGCAATGATCCAATTGTGCCAAGATGGGATGTACCGGCACACCTGCATGTGACCGGTGCACCCGATATCGCTGTCGATCCCGATAGTCTCGACTTCGGAACGGTCTTTATCGGTGTGAGCACCCTGAGGCAGTTCACCGTGTTTAACGCCGGCACCGACCTTCTCACTGTGACTGACGTTGTGCCGGCCAGCGGTGAATACTCAGTGGATGTCACGAGCTTCACACTCGAGCCGATGCAGCAGCAACTCATCACGGTAGGTTTCTCGCCGACTGAGGTCGGAGACAGAAGCAGCACACTCACCATCGAGAGTGATGATCCTGATGAGCCTGAAGTTGTGATTCCATTGACGGGCTACGGCCTCATCGCTCCTGATATCGCCGTCTCGCCCGATTCGCTTTCCGATAGCCTCTTCGTCGGTGAGGTCTCAAGCCATACCCTGAGAATCGAGAATACAGGCGGCAGCGATCTTGACTTCAGCATCGCTGTCAACCTTGCGGGCGAGGTTGTCGTGGATCACTTCGGTGATATTCCGAAGGGCGAAGAGGGGCCCGCTGGCGAGCCCCAGACCGAAGGAAGCGGTGGACCGGATCTTTTCGGCTACCGCTGGATCGATAGCGATGAGCCAGGTGGACCGATGTTTGAGTGGATTGACATCACGGCCGTCGGTACCCTCATCCCACTCGATGGCGATGACAACTCCTATGGACCGGTTGACATCGGGTTCAACTTCCCGTTTTACGGCAACATGTTCAGCTCGTTCTACATCTGCACCAACGGGTTCATAAGCTTTACCTGTAGCGATGACTACTTTGGCAACCGACCGCTTCCGAATGATTACTATCGAGTCTGTGAGAACCTGATCGCTGGATGGTGGGATGATCTCAAGATTCAGACAGGTGACTACAGGACTTATGTTTACAATGACGGTACGAAATGCATCATCGAATTCTTCGAAGTCAGCCGTCTGAGTACCTATGATCCTGGCACTTTCACCTTTGAGATCATTCTCTACCCGAGCGGTAAGATTGTCTGCCAGTATCTCTCAATGGTTGGGCAGGTTGAGAGTGCAACCCTCGGAATCCAGAATGCTACCAAGGATGATGGCTTGACTGTGGTTTACAATGCAGCCTACATGCATGACAACCTTGCTGTTGAGTTCTCCTTCATGCCTGACTGGCTCTCGGTCAGCCCAGCCTCCGGTACGATTCCGGCAGGTAGCTTCCTGGATCTCAGCGTGCTCTTCAATGCCACCGAGCTCTTTGGCGGTGATTACAATGGTGCGGTCAACATCATAAGCAATGATCCGGATGAGGGGCTTGTTTCAGTGCCGGCCTTCCTCCATGTAACCGGTGCACCTGATATCGACGTTGACCCGCTGGCACTCGATTTCGGCTGGCTCTACATAAGCCTTGCCGAGACCTTGCAGGTGACGGTTGCCAACGTGGGCACTGATCTTCTCGAGGTCACATCGCTTACCCTCGATAACGATCAGTTCTCAACCGATCTCACACCGTTTAACCTCAATCCGAGGGAAAGCAAGGTGCTTGACGTCGTGTTCGCTCCAACTGTTGCTGGACCTACGACCGGCACGCTCACCCTCTATACCAACGACGAGGATGAGCCTGAGGTCTATGTGTCACTCGCGGGAGAGGGAGTCATCCCGCCTGAGTGCGAGATCGACCCTGACACGCTCCATGTTGCTGCAATGCGGGGTATGGTCAAGACCAAGACCTTGCGAATCATGAACACCGGTGGAAGCGACCTCACGTGGAATGCTGCTGCAAGACAAAGCGCAACAGCTGTGGAGCAATACGACTACCTTGAGCTTGGCAAGGAAGAGGAAGATCCAAGACCTGGCATACTGGGTTCTGGCGGACCCGACATGTTTGGCTACACCTGGATCGACAGTGATGAGCCAGGTGGTCCTGTCTATGACTGGGTTGACATCAGCACGGTAGGGACTCCGATCTTCGGTGTCTACACTGATGATGGCAACAATGGCCCATTCCCGATTGGATTCACCTTCCCGTTCTACGGAAATGACTTCACGGAGTTCAGGGTCTGCACAAACGGCTGGATTAGCTTCACAAGTACGCGGACGACCTATAGCAACCAGCCACTGCCGAACTCGGGTTACTCTGTCCCTGAGAATCTGCTGGCTGTTTTCTGGGATGACATGGTCGTGGATCCATCCGACGGCAACGAGGTCTATTATTACAATGATGGGACGAGGCTGATTGTTCAGTATGAGGTGCGTCGTATTGCAGCTTTCACGCCTCCATTCTACAGCTTTGAGGTGATCCTCTATCCTGATGGAAGAATCATCTATCAGTATAGAACCCTCGGAACTACCCTGAACAGCTGCACAATCGGTATCCAGAACGCAACCAGGGATGATGGTCTGACGGTCGTATTCAATGCCGACTATGTGCATGAGAATCTTGCAATCCAGTTCTCGGCGGCTCCTGAGTGGTTGAGCCTCTCACCTGAAAGTGGTGTCATTCCTGCTGGTGGATATGAGGATGTCACTGTAACCTGCGATGCCAGTTCACTCGAGGAAGGGCTCTATGAGGGCCTGATCACGATAAGCAGCAACGATCTCACTGATCCCGTGGTTGACTGTCCGGTCTACTTCAACGTTGGCTACGTCGATGCCCGATACGTTGACTTCAGCCCGAACACGCTCAATCTGGATTCCAATGGTAGATGGGTCGATGCAAAGCTTGGCATTCCTGATGGCTATGATCCTGGCATGGTTCTCGGTGAGACCATGCTCGTTGCCTGTGGTGACGAGATGGTTACGCCTCCCGAGCGATTCGAGATCATGGGTCCCGACACGGCAGGGTTCTATACTGCTCATGCCAAGTTCTCTCGAGCGGCTGTTGAGGAGATTCTGCCTGAAGGCGACTCAGTCGATGTCTGGATTGCTGCTGAGGTCGATGGCATAACCTACATTGCAGGCTATGAGACCATCAGGGTGATAAGACCCAAGGTCAACCATCCAAATGGTGGTGAGATCTTCTACCAGTACGATCAGATGATTGTCATGTGGGAGACACCCGAGGGCTGGGATCCAGACTCCTACGTCGTTTACTTCAGTGCCGATGGTGGCGAGACCTGGCAGGAGCTCGCAAGTGGAGTGACCAGTCAGAGTGTGATTGTTGATGTGCCGATGGTCACCACCGAGCAGGGACTCGTAAGAGTGTTTGCTCTTGATGGTGATGAGGTCATCGGATACGACACCTCCGATGAGGTCTTCACGATCGCAGCAGCTGCCGGAGCTGGCGTTGCCGATGCCAAGCCGACTGTCTTTGCCTTGAGGCAGAATGCGCCAAACCCATTCGCAGGGACCACGATGATTCGTTTCGATCTGCCTAAGGATTGCAACGTCAGGCTTGACATATTCGACGTGAGAGGACGTCTGGTCAAGACCCTGGTTGAAGGCTCACTACCTGCCGATCGTTATGCTATTGGCTGGGATGGTAGAGACGCTTCAGGCAAGCGCGTTGCTTCTGGAATCTACTACTATCGCATCGATGCCGGCGAGTGGAGCCAGACCAGGACCATGGTCTATGTGAGATAGCGAGTGCGAATCTGGAGGCTGCCGGAGAGGTAGCTGACGGAATGGTTGCGGGGAGTGGCCTCCGCCTTGTGCGGAGGCCACTCGCTATTTGAAGGAGTCTCTTGTAGTCGCAACCTTGAGATGCGGCACTCTCGTCTCGGTGTTTGGGTTTTGGGGCCTCTCTCCACTTCCTCGATGCTCACCAGAACCGTCCTTAGCCACCTCATTCCCCTCACTTTTGCTTTTCCTGCTTCCCGTATTTGGCCCCTCACCTTCACCCTGTATCTCCCACCACCTCTAACTCTTGTCATCTATTTACGTGTCCCCCCTGCGCTTTCCATTTTCACTCTTCTTTTTCTCGCCTTTTTTGTGCTTCCTGCCCCCATCTCCTGGCGTCCTTTCACTTTCTCGATGCTCACCCCAACTGTCCCCATGTAGCCTACTCCCCTCACTTTTCCCTTTCTCTCACGTATCCGCTCCTTCTTACTTCCCCACACCCCTTCCTGCTTATTTCCCCCATCCTCCTTATTTCCATATGCCTTACCGTTAGCGCGGGCCATGCTCACCCGCACGGGTCCGATTTTTCCGGATTCTGCTCAACCGCCGGCTACCGCTGGTATCCGTTATCTGTGTGATCATCCCTGACATCCTCGATGCGGATTGTAGCTGGTCGCCCGTTCCCCTACTCAGACTACTCTCGGCGCAGCCTTTCAAGTCCAAGACGAGGACCTTCGAGATCGGGATGCTGCCGCGCCATCCTCTCAAGGTAATGGCGAGCTTCTTCGGTGCGTCCTGCAAGAACCATGCTTGTAGCGTAAATGAGATAGGCTTGCCTATCTTGCGGATTGAGCTCTATCGCCTTTCGAGCCGCCCGGGTGGCTTCAAGGTGTCTTCCGGTCTTCGCATATACGAGGGCGAGGTTGAAATAGACCGCAGCGTCATTCGGATCGATGCTCTTCGCCTGAAGGAGATAATTGACTGCACCCGAAGGCCTACCGAGCTCAAAAGATGTAATACCGAGTCCGATGAGAGCGCTCACATTCTCCGGCTCAATTCCAAGGGCTCTATCATAGAGCCTCTGCGCCTCAGCATAATCCCTTTCCTCGAGCGCCATGTAACCCAGGTTGACATATGCCCGTGCCATGAGCGGATCACGTTTGAGCGCTTCGAGGTAAAGCGCCTTGGCTTCCTCGCGCTTGCCCTTCATTGCAACAATCCTGGCGAGATTGTAATACGCTCTAGCATACGTTGGTCTTAGCCGCATGGCTCTCCTGTAACAAACCTCCGCCTGGGCAAGGTTGCCCCTTGTCTCATGAACCTGCACTCCCAGATTGACCCAGGCACCCGCATCGAGAGGATTAAGCTCAATGGCCTTGCGGTAATACCTCTCAGCACTCCGAATATCTCCCTGCTCATAGCATGTATTGGCAAGACTGTAATAGGCATCAGGATTCATCTCGTCTGCCATCGGCTCAAGATTCGTATTGGCGATGAGAAAGGCTCCCACCATTGCTACAATGACAATCCAGCGCAAGCGGCTCTGCCACCAGTCCTTGAAGTTTGTCCAGCCGTAAGCCGCAAGGAGAATCATCGGGATTACGATTGGCAGGCGATAGCGAGCCGTCACAAAGAAGGCAATAACCGACAGCGCATAGAGTGCTGCATAGCCTTTGAGGAGATAGGCACTCAGGGTCTGGCTGTCATTCCGCCTGCGAAGCATTAAGAAACCAGCAGGAAGTGCAAGGGGCAGGAGGATGCCGAAAGGCGTGGCAAGTCCAAGTCGACCGGGTATCTTCCAGAGCAGAACTCTGAGGACGGGAGAGTAGCTTCTGAACGCATAGATCTCCTGGTTCCGCAGAATCTCATCACCGTGAAGCAGAAGATATGTCTTGTGCAGAAGCAGCCTCAGGTATTCACGTGGATGCACACTTATGTACTTGAAAGATT
>JALGWB010000104.1 GCA_025774405.1 bacterium | reverse complement strand
ATCGCCGAATATGAGCTTGTGATAAGTCTTCGCTATGCCGCCCATGAAAGCTTCCCGAAGCAGAAGTCTGACTCCACTCAGGCCACAGTTTCCTTAACGCAAGACTAGATTAGCAGACTCAACAATACTTGTTCAAAGCTCTTGTAGCAAGAGGTGCATGTGGAAATGTCGTCATCGATCCCGATCGACCTCTGGACCTTTAAGGAGACCGCTTGAACTTGAGAGCGCCTGAGTTGATGCAGAAGCGAAGCCCGCTTGGCTCCGGCCCGTCATCGAAGACATGCCCGAGATGAGCGTCACATCGACTACACAGTACCTCAGATCGCACCAAACCATTGCTGCGATCTGTATCAGCGACAACCGCTTCACGGTCTATTGGTACGGTAAACGATGGCCAGCCCGTGCCTGAGTCAAACTTATTCTCCGAGCTGAACAGGGGTTGACCACAGCAGACACAGTGGTACGTGCCTTCGGCTTTACTGTCCCAATACTCGCCTGTAAATGGTGGCTCTATCCCTTTTTGCCTCGTGATCCAGTACTGTTCTGGACTGAGTTGTGCACGCCATTCCTTGTCAGTCTTCCTTACCTTCATCGGGTTCCTCCCTGGATTCTGCTCAAAACGCTTCAAGCAGCTGTCCGAGCAAGCATAGTAGCGTTTATCCTCTCCAGCCTGGTATGATATTTCATCTCTGACTTGAAGATTCTTCTGGTAGAGTCGGAACGTTGTGACGTCCTCGGGCAAAACCTGCTCAGTATCCATTGCCCGTGATAGAGGCCGCCTCAAACCCAATCCCGATGCACTGTAATCCATACATGATGATTGCCAGCCAACGCCACACGAGGCAGACCTCCCATAATCCGCGCATGCTCCAACTGCAACTGGAATGCCCAGAGCCAGAAATGCAAGGCACGAAACCACGGCGCGAATCGTCAATTGCCCCATCCTCAACATCACAACCGCCTTTCACCCTCACCCACATCCTCATATAGTTGGACAACAAGAATGCGAAATGGTTGCGATCTATCTGCATCTCGTGATGAGTCATTGACCTCGTGCAAAGGGCATGCTAAATTAGGTCGCTGATATTCGACTAGTCATCAACAGGGTGCAAACACCAGGCCATTGTCAAGGCAAGCCAAGGAGAGGCATACGATGAACACAAAGATAAAAGCAGCTAGCGCCCGTGAAGTCTTAAGTACAAGCGGCTATCCAACTCTTGAGACCATTGTCACACTCGAGGATGGAACGCGCGGTATTGTCTCTGTACCCTATGGGACATCTGCCGGTAAGCATGAAGCCCTCACATTGGTTGATGGCGATCCCAAGCGCTACAAAGGCAAGGGTATGCTCAAGGCACGAGACAACGTGAACAGCGTGATTGGTCCCGAGATGGTAGGGCTTGATGCACGTGATCAGGAAGCCCTCGATGAGCGTCTCGTCTCACTTGATCCCTCACCTCAAAGAAGCACCCTTGGTGGCAATGCCATCCTGAGTGTCTCACTTGCGGCAGCACGTGCTGCAGCTCAATCTCTCGGCGTTCCGCTTTATAGTCACATCCGAGAAGTCTATGGACTTCGACACACGGATTTCAGCTTGCCAAAACCAATGGTTGTCGTCATCGAAGGGGGACGCCATGCTGACAATTCAACCGATCTTCAGGAATACCTTGTTGGTGTGATCAAGGATAGGGGTGCAAGGGAGAATGTGCGTGCAGCGATCGAGGTCTATCTCACACTTGGTAGCATTCTTAAAAGTAAAGGTTACAGCACCAACGTGGGGACTGAGGGCGCCTATGCCCCAACTGCAATTGCTTCAAATGAAGAGCCACTGGTGCTCATCGAACAGGCTATGAAGGATGCAGGCTATCAACCTGGCAAAGACGTTGCCATAGCCATGGATCCTGCAGCCAGTGAATTCTATGCCGACGATGGTAAGTATCATCTCAGGCGTGACGGCAAGGTATTGTCCTCTGGCGAGATGATCTCGTTCTATGAGAATCTCGTTGGCAGATATGCCATCTTCTCAATCGAAGATGGTTTGAGTGAGGACGACTGGGATGCATGGCCCAAACTCAACGAAGCTCTGGGCAATAAGATCATCATAATGGGTGACGATCTTACAGTCACCAATGTCGAGCGGCTCAAGATGGCAATCGATCGAAAAGCCATCAACGCCATTCTCATTAAGCCCAATCAGTGTGGAACATTGTCAGAGACGATTGCAGCCATAAGGCTTGCTCAGGAAGATGGGCTCAAGACCGTTGTCTCCCACAGGGGTGGTGGCGAGACAACCGATACTTTCATAATAGATCTCGCAACTGCGGCCAACTGTGACTTCGTCAAGGTTGGACCCACGCGGGGCGAACGCGTCGTAAAATACAATCGCCTCATGGAAATCGCTGATGAGCTCGGGAGATAGCAACAGATGAAACGCCCCCTCGTGCTGATTGTTCGGGATGGTTGGGGAATCGGTAAGCCAGATGACCCTGGCAACGCAGTCGCTGCAGCCCGTACACCTGTGACCGATCACTTGCTTGAGGCCTATCCCCATACCGTGCTTGGATGCGCAGGTGAAGATGTCGGACTTGTAGCGGGCTCACAAGGCTCTTCTGAGGTCGGACACCTCAATATGGGAGCAGGTAGAATTGTCGAGCAGGAAGTAGTCAGGATTGACAAACGCATTCGAGACGGGTCCTTCTTTTCGGATCCGAAGCTGATCGCAGCAATCGAGAACTGCAAGCGCAATGGTTCAAAGCTGCACCTTATGGGACTTGTCCAGGATCAGGGTGTCCACGCTATGGATACCCATCTATATGCGCTGCTTGAGCTCGCTCGGTGGCATGGTCTCAAAGACGTCTATATCCATTTTTTCTCTGACGGTCGCGATACGCCTCCAAGAAGTGCACTCACCTACCTTGAGCGTCTCGAAACCAGGATGCATGAGCTGGGCATCGGCAGGGTGGCTTCCGTCATGGGTCGCTACTATGCGATGGACAGGGATCGCAATTGGGGGCGCACTCGCCTAGCCTATGAAGCCCTAACCGAGGGTAAGGGGCTCTATGCACCATCAGCAAGAGCCGCCATCGAGGCTGCCTATCGGCGTGCTGATGAAGCTATTCGTGAAGCGAGAGCAGCTGGTCGAGAGATTGAAGGTGTGATTGAGACCGATGAATTCATACGGCCAACACTTGTCACCGATTCCGATGGCAAGCCAATTGCCACAGTCGAGGATGGCGACTCCGTCATCTTTTTCAACTATCGCCAGGACAGGGCGGTTCAGCTTTCAATGGCTTTCATTGAAGAAGAGTTTGACTATCCTGATTTTCATCGCTCGCGGCGGCTTCATGTCTATTTCCTTGGACTTACCCGCTACTATGATACCTTCCAGAACTATGTCATCCCTCCCATGAACATGGCGAATATCCTCGGTGAGGTACTTGCTGCCAACGGCTTGTGGCAGCTTCGAATCTCCGAAACTCAGAAATTCCGTCATGTGACAAGCTTCTTTAACAGCAAACGAGAAGAACCATTCCCGGGCGAGGACCGCATCCTCGTCGATAGTCCCAAGGTGCCAGAGGATCAAAAGCCTGAGATGAGTGCCAATCAGGTCACCGAAATGGTTGTCGATGCGATCCTGAATGGTATCGCTCATGTCCGTGGCGTTGCACGCAAGGCTGAACATGTAACTCTCTACGATGCGCCGCCTCTGGATTCACCACCCGAGAGATTCAACGACACCTACGATGTCATCGTCCTTAACTTTGTAAATGGTGATATGGTCGGGCACACGGGTGTGTTTGAAGCAGCTGTTAAGGCGATTGAGACCGTTGATGGTTGCGTTGGGAGGGTGGTCGATGCCGTGCTCAAGCGAGACGGAATTGTGCTTGTTACAAGCGACCACGGTAACGCTGAGCAGATGCTTGATCCCGATACGGGCAAGCCCCAGACCGCACATACGACCAACGATGTAGATTTCATCTTTGTTGCCAAGGATACCAGCCAAGTGAGGTTAAGGCCGCGTGGTATTCTTTCCGACATTGCGCCAACCATGCTTCAGCTTCTCAAGATCCCGATTCCGTCCGAGATGACTGCCCAGAGTCTGCTTGAGGAATAGGCCCTTCACAATGCGTTGCAGGGATGACAGGTCATGGATGCTGCTAACGAACCCTCAGACGCATCCCTCAGTGAGATCAAGCCTACAGGAGGGTTAAAGCAACGCCCGCTAGGCATCGGACAAATCAACGCCCAATAGGCCCAGATCGTCGGCATAGTCCGACGGCTCCTATGATCAGGTGGCTCCGGCCGTTCGTGTGATATCCCTTTCATCTGCTATCTGCAGCACCTGGCCCTCATTATCATTGCGCCGAGGCTTGATGTCCGACACCCAACCGAATTTGTGAGCTCTACTTCGCATCAGCCATTCCAAAATGGATTCGACATTTTGTCGGCCGGCATTCTGGCTCTGTAACCCTGAATGCTAACAGGAGGTTACCAGGCTGAAAATGGTTGAAGCAGTCTGTCGGGGTGCTCCCCAGCAGCAGCCCTTTATCCACTCATCAGCGGATTCGGTTCCGATATGCCGAGATAGAAAGAGTCTTAAGAGTGCCTATGGGCGGAGCAAAGCGATCACAAGGCAATGAGAAGGCAAACGACAGGAAGATTTCCCACGAGGAGATGAGAATACCCCCCGGTCTGCACAAATATGTAGACTTCTATCCCGGACACTTGAAATACGATTACGATTACTCAATTGGTCAGCTGAAGCCAGATGTTGTTGCTCAATTGTGGATGACTCCACAGGAGGCTCAACCGTATTTGGAGGACTTCGAGAAGGTCGAATTACAAGGTGGACTTACCCTGTACCTGTGCAGTGAATCTGACAAGATTCTGTGGAGCAAGATTGAGACTACTGAGTGACGGCCTTCTCACAAGATCACTTGTCTCGCTAGCCCTTCAGTCGAATTGTATTCTTTTAGGAGCCCATCGCGGGTACGTCTCGTTGGCATCCCGAGAATTGCCAGAAAGAGAAAATTCTCCGTGTTGCTTCATCCTGTGAATAAGGCTTAAGTCAATTCTAAAAGGCCTTGAACCAGCCATCACCCACGTTGGAAAAGAACCATACTAGCCCGAATTCGAATGACAACCTAAGGGCTCTTCTGTAGGATAACGTTGACACCTCACAGTTGAAAGGATTGCAGGGTACTATTATGGCCGTGGCACCAATGTAGTAGAACGTAATTGAGCAAAGAGAGGAGGAAGGATCAATGTGTAAGGCTCTCTTTTCGCGGGCATGGTGGGCGGATTCCTTCATAGTTGCATTACTGCTGATTTCGTTCCTCTTGGTCGAGGTGCATGCATCCAACGGGAATGAGGAACAAAATGTCCCCGGGATCTGGCAGGGAACGTTGGTTGTGCCGGGAGGACAGCTTCGGGTTGTCTTCAACATCACGCAACAACCCGATGGCACACTCGCTGCTACGATTGATAGTCCAGACCAGGGGGCAACAGGTATCCCTGTAAGTGAAGTTAGACTTGAGGGTGATAGTCTCTGGGTCGATGTGAAAGCGATCGCAGCGAGCTTTCAGGGGGAAATCGAAAACGATTCAACAATAGCCGGCGTGTGGCAACAAAGCGGGGTATCACTGCCACTTGATCTGAAGCGCGTCGAGAAGGCACCTCAGGTCCGTCGTCCACAGGAACCAGAGCAACCGTACCCCTATCATGAGGAAGAGATCACCTTCAAGAATGAGAAAGATGGAATAACTCTAGCAGGTACTCTTACTCTACCTGATACCGCTGGTCAATTTCCTGCGGTCATGCTCCTATCTGGCTCCGGACCTCAGGACCGCAATGAGACAGTCTTCGGTCATCGTCCCTTTCTTATCATAGCAGACTACCTGACGCGCAATGGAATTGCTGTGCTTCGTTACGACGATCGTGGAGTAGGCGCTTCAACCGGAGACTTCTCAACAGCAACAACTCAGGATTTCGTCACGGATGCCATGGCTGCTGTTGGATACCTTCTTACAAGGCCAGAGATCAATTCCAGCAGAATTGGTCTTATAGGCCACAGCGAGGGCGGCCTTGTTGCACCGCTCGTTGCAAGTCAATCATCTGATATCGCCTTTATTGTGCTCCTTGCACCCCCTGCTGTAACAGGCCAGGAGCTGCTTCAGCTTCAGGCAGAACTTATAACACGAGCAAGTGGTGTATCGGAGGCGACCATCGAGGAGTATCTTGCCTTGCAGGATCGTATCCTCAAGATTGCCCGAGAGTCGAATGACGTCGAAAAGGCTCGTGGGCAGATCAAGGCGATACTCGAGCAAGCACTTGCCGAAATGAGTGAAGAGGAGCAGAACGCCATCGGGCTTAACGCCGAGCTCATAGATGAGCAGGTCGACGAAGTGCTCTCTCCATGGTTCCGCTATTTTCTCAGTTACGATCCAAGACCGACCCTTTCGAAGGTGCGTTGCCCGGTGCTTGTGCTTTACGGCGAGAAGGATCTTCAAGTGCCTCCTAAGGAGAATGTCCCTGAGCTTGAGATGGCGCTCAAGGGCGGAGGGAACAAGGACTATACGATAAAGGTTTTCCCGGGTCTGAATCATCTCTTTCAGACCGCCGATACTGGTTCGCCCAGAGAGTATGGCACGATTGAAGAGACCATCAACCCCACCGTACTTGAGACCATAGCTCAGTGGATCAAGCAACACACGAGGTAGGCAATTGCCGTAACTGACAGCTACATGGAACCAAAGGCAGTTACAAGCCGCATACCTGTCTGCGGCGAGTCGTCGAGCAAGAGTTGATACTCTATATCGAATTGATCCCAGAAGGTCAGACGGCAAAGCAAGATGACACCCCTGTGGTGGTTGGTTACATAGCCTTCTGCCGCCTCTATGCGACCGTCTCCTTCAACCCTGAAAGTGCGCCTTCCGCCCTGAGCGGCATAGAAAAATCCGAAGCCGAGTCCGAATCCAACCATATCAGATCTTGTGCCAACCCGTTGCAAGATCATGACTCTTCCTTCCCAGTGTTCTTTGAGCTCACCCCTGGCACGTACAGCTATAGACTCACCCGCTATATCACTGAGTGCGCCGCGCCAGCTTTCTGCATGTCCCACGAATCCAGTAAACTCCCCAACTAGGTCCAGCCCACTTCCCATCCTCATCCTGCGGCATCCAAGCAGAGTCAGCCTCAACTCGAGTCCGCCGAACGCGCTCGCCACATCGTCATG
>JALGWB010000103.1 GCA_025774405.1 bacterium | reverse complement strand
CGAGCACAATCGCCCGGATAGCTCTCCAGATAGTGAGCAGCCGAAAACATTACTTCAGTCGAGATCTCATAAGGCATCGTTTAAGAGTTCCTCTTCTCGATGTCGCTTATAAAGACGACACGGTCCTTGCCCTCCCGCTCCGCCTCAGCCAGGGCTCTATCAGCCTTAGTGATCAGCTCCTCCTTCGTCATTGCATCATCGGGACAGATGGCGCCACCAATGCTTATCGTAATCGACGTGTCTCCGATTGAAGGACAGGTCATAGCAAAATCGTGCTCAGCTATGACTTTCCTGAGACGGTCGGCAGTCAAGTAGGCATGCTCTTTTATCGTGTCCGGCAAGATGATACCGAATTCGTCGCCGCCGTATCTTGCAACAATATCAATTTGCCTGACCTTATCACCCAACAGTTGCCCAAGAGTTGAGAGCACTATATCACCAACAGGATGACCGAAGCTTGTGTTGACGTGCTTGAAGTTATCAACATCTATCATCAAAAAGGCTACAGGTTCATTTGTGCGTTTATATCTTTCTATTTCGCGTTCAAGCTGGTCCTCAAGGTAGCCTCTATTATAGACCTGAGTAAGAGGATCCCGAAAGATCAGCGACTCAAGGTCTTCGGCATTCTTGATAAGACCAGCTGCAAGCATAGCGAGAAGCGAAACAAAACCCAGGTCATCTCTGGTCAGATGACTCTCAATTCTGCTCCAGACCTCTAGCACACCATAAGTTCTGCCCTTACACCTTAGAGGGACCACAGCAACTGAAGCAAACAAGCCGTTTGAGTAGCCCTTGAGACCTGGATCAGACCTGATATTGGATGCGTGAAGACAAAAGCCCTCATTGATGACCCAGCGATCGACAAGCTCCGGTGCAAACCTCTCCTTCGGCGATGGTAAACCATCCGAGAGCTTCTCGAAAATAGCTCGTATCTCGTCATCGACAAAATGGATGGCAACATAGTCAGCTGAAACCATCTCCCTGATTATAGACAGCATCTTGACGAGCACACCGCCGAGTTCGTCCTCGGATCGACAGGTTGCAATTGCTGTGAAGAGATCTTCGATTCTGGTTGTATCCTCACGTCTCAGAAGACCGGGGGGTAAACTCGGACTTACCTCTATTTTCTCCGCGGGTGGTCTCATCAACGAGAAGACGTCCCCAGTCTTCACATCTCTGAATCTCAAGTAGTCAAATCCATTCTTTATGATGCTGCCAGCATTGGTCACAAGACCCCGTCGCTGCAATTTCGTCAGAACCCGCAAAGTCTGTTCCCATGCAATCAGGGTCTCGGTCTCAGCCATTGCAGATGCAATATCCCGACGCAACTCCGGATCGATATCTGAACGACTTGCAAGCTTCTCGAGTAGCTGCTGGAAGCCAATCTTCTCAATTCTCATGGCATCACTGGATGTAGCCGACCGCCCTCAGCTGCTTCTCAATCTTCTTTGAATCCTGTCTGGCCAGCTTGACAGGACGCCGATAACCAGGCTCATCCGATTTTACAAGCTGAACAGGTTGAGGGACGGTATCGACAAAAAGCCGTTGCGGAATCCTGCCATCTATCTCCGAAGGAGCTGGCACCCCCAGGTAGGCGTAAATAATGGCAGCAATGTCAACTATTTTTGCTTCAAGCTCCTTGCCAGGTATCACATATTTGCCGAACACGCCGATTGTTCCTCTCCGTCTATGGAAGCCCGAAAATGCCTTATCCGGACTTGGACCCCGATCAAGCAACCTGAGATCCGGAGTCTTGGGAAGTGAGAAAAACAGATAACCCGGCTTTTCAAGGCAGAGAATATCAGGTGCATTTGAAAGGTAGGGGCCCTTGTAGATTTGCTCCTTAACATAGATGGAATCTATGATAGGGACATTGTGCAAAGGATCGGTAACACTTCGTAATCCTTCGATAAGCCGTTTGCGCAAGCTCATATACCTTTCCTCAGCACCTGGCCCACTGACATCAATCTTGAACTTTGCTCCAAAGAAATCAGTTGGATGAATGTAGGCATTCGAGACCTCAACGGTGCCAAGGGTACGCTGAAGGAAATTATTGGAATTGATGGTGTAATAAAGATGCCCGAATCCATGGTCAGACATTACAATCAAAAGGTCATTGGCATCCATCCTGTCCATGAACCGAGCCAGATAGTTGTCAGCACGAACGTAGGCATCCTCTATGGCATGCTTGTAAGTTGCACCTATCACAGGATCGTACATAGGATGGTTTTCATCCATATATTTCCAGAGGTAGTGCTGGTAGCGATCGGTAAAGGTGAAAACCAGCCAGAAAAGATCCCAATCCATCTCATCGAAAAACCTTAGCCCGAGTGTCAGTCTGTTACTTGAGATGCCCTGCATTTTCTGAAGGAAGCGATCCTCACGGTTTTTGGCACAGGTAACCCTGAAGGCATCGAAACTGTAATCGCCAAGCTGGGATTCGATTGAATCAGGCCAGTAATAGGAACGCTTGTCGTCAGAAGCGTGGGGGAAGCCAGCTATCATGATGCCATTGAGGCTATCAGCCGGCGATGTCAAAGGTATGTTGATCACGCAAGCCTTCCTCCCATACGAACCGAGGACATCCCAGACTGCCGCAAAACCACGATCAAGTGATGTATTGAAAACCGGTGGTGCATTGGGGTCAGACGTGGGCTTCAGGAATCCGTAAATCCCATGCTTACCTGGGTTGACCCCTGTCATGGCGGAGGTCCATGCCGAAGCCGAAGACGGAGGCAAAACGCTCCAGAGATCACCGAAGGCTCCCTGACGAATGAGCCTGGCAAAGGTCGGCAGCCTACCCTGAGCAACCCACTTTCTGACCATGCCGGGATCAAGACCATCAAAACCTATTACGATTACTCTTCCCAGGGCTTTGCCCGCTTTGGCAACCTCCACTGGCTCCCGCTTTTCCGAGCATGAAACCAGAAGCACTGCCGTAAGTACAATGAGCAAAAGCTTATGGCCGTTGTATTGTCTCATCGATAACATATTGCCTCCCATTGATTATAACAGAGCGAAACTTGCATAGCAACCAGATAGCCCTGCGACGAGGTGGCCCAAGAAAAAGCTTGCATCCAACCTGCGAAGACTGTAACAATTCTGCCAACCCTGCCGAAGATTGACGCTTCGGAGAAGGAGGTGATAGAGACATCATATCTCTACCCCTGGTTATTTGGACTCAAGGACTGGACAGGAGGTTACTCAAATGAGATACATTCTTTTTGTTGCCCTGGTACTGGCAATCGCAAGCACAACACTTGCTGCACCCACTCAGGGTACAATCGAGACTGGCATTGGCGGAAACATACATCTGTCACCCGACCCCACCCAGATCATTCTCCAGATGTATGCTATCTATTATCTGAACCAGATGTTTGGTCTCGGTGTCTTGACCGAGATACAAAAAACCGGCGAGTACGAAAGTGGCTCGTCGAAGATCCAGCCTGCTACCCATTATGCGCTCTCAGCATTCGTCAAGGTCTATCTGCCGACGGCTATGGCACAGGGTAAGATGAGACCCTTCGTAGGTGGTGGATTCGGGCTCAGAAATCTCCCGAAGGGCTACACAGGTACAACCACGTTGAAGGAGGAGACCGAGAGCAAGCCTGAATTCGGTTTTAGGGTCGGCTTTGACTGGTGGGTCACCAGCGACTGGACCTTCTGGGTCACATATCATGGAAGCAAGATTTTTGTTGACAGCAACACCTATTTTGATGAATTCGGAAACGATCTCTCAGATCTCAGGTCTGACATTAGAGTTGGTATTTCCACCTTCATCACCAAATAGTGGTAAGGGCGGGACCTGATCGGTTCCGCCCATTTTCTACCTTTCCCAGGGCAAACTTTGTTGCCTGCTTTTGACGGAGCCTTTAGTATATAGAGGGAAAGGAGAAGCAGTGAAGAGATTATCTTTCCTCGTAGTCGTACTCTCGCTTGTTTCATCAGCAGCCACATTTGATATCGGATTTGAACCAGAGACAAGGACTCGCATAACATATGCAAACGGCAAATCCCGTACCGCAAGAGATAATGCCAGATGCATTTGCGCCACCCAGGATGGCAGGGTACATATGGTCTGGGAGGATAATCGGCTCGGAAACTTTGAGATCTACTATGCCTGGCAGAGTGATGACACAATCTCATCGAACATAAGAATTTCCACCTCAAAGGATGAGTCAACCTATCCCTGTGTCGCCTGTGACTCCAGCAATGTTTACATCCTGTGGCAGGAGCTGACTGGCAGAGTTTTCAATCTCTACTATGTCCATCTCAGAGATACGGTCGAGGTCACTCGAAAGCAAGTAACTCGAACCCGGCTGGATTCTTCCTCCCCTGTTGCAGCGCCTGGTCCGGACGGTAGCCTGCACATAGCATGGCATGAAGGCCCATACAAGCAGACAGCCATTTATTACGGGCGTATAGTTGCAGACAGTCTTGTCGAGATTATGCCAGTATGCAGCGAACACCCTGGAGCTTTTCGTCCCGATATTGCCTGTGATGACAGCGGTAGAGTTCTGATTGTCTGGCTTGAAGGACCACAAGTCAAGTCGAGGTTCTGGGATGGCAAGAGATGGGGCGAGGAGCAATTGGTAGCAACCAACATCTCAAGGTCATGGCGCTTATCGGTTGCATGGCTTGGTGAAGATAAATGGGTGGCTGCCTGGTTCGATAACGTCGCCGGCGGATCGAGCATCAAGGTCAAGTTCTACGACGGAAGCCGCTGGTACGATGAGCAAGTCGTGAGTACCAGTACCAATGCCTATTATCCGAGCATATTGCGAATTGCAGATGATGACTTCATGATTGCATGGGAAGAAAAGCACATGCAACCCGACAACTACAGAATCATACTACAGCGGTATCGGCACGGGAGATGGAGTGCGTCATTTGAAGCTCATCGAGAAAGTGTGGCGGGGAGGTATCCTTCACTGGCCAGACGTGATGACAGGATTCACATGGTCTATTTCAGTGCAATATCTGGCAATGATGAAATCTTCCATCTGGTCTTAAGGAGAAGGCAATGAAATCTCGCTTAGGCAGGCTTATCCCATTAGGTATAATCGGTGGTGCCTTCGCAGTCCGGCTGGCCTATGTCATCCAGACAAAAGATCTTGCCCCTTTTTATCACCCCTTCCTTGATACGGGATTTTTCCACGAGCTGGCGAATTTCAAAAGGAATATCGCTTGGGCCGATGCCACCCTCCCTTTTAGGGAGCCACTATATGGCTATCTCGTCGCAGCTCTGTATTCACTTTTCCGGGAAAGTCTGACTTTGGTGCGAGTTGTCCAGGTTATGTTTGGCTCGATTTCTGTTGGCTTGACCTACCTCATTGCCAGACGCACCTATGGTGAGATCGCAGGTGTTCTGAGTGGTTGCCTGCTGGCTCTATACATACCGTCTATCTTTTTTGTTGCCGAGCTGAATGAGACAACAACTGTCGTCATGCTGATCCTGCTGAGCCTTTATCTTCTTGTCCGCATGCCAACAAGTACAGTACACAACCTCTCTTCAGGTCTGCTGCTGGGACTGGCATCCTTAGGACGCTTGACGGCAATGGGCGTCCTGCCTGGCTGGCTGGCCTATATTGTTACAGCCAGGCCGTATGTCAAGCGCAATGCTATTATGCTGATAATAGGTTTCGCAATTCCCCCCTTCATCTATCAGGCTATCACCTTCCAGGGCGATGGTATTGCGCTCCTGCCGCTTCGAAGCGGGTGGCAGGCGTTCCTGGCTGTTGAGGCTGGGGATGGCATCGAAAAACATGAAACCGAGAAAGTGACCGTTACGACTCCTGATGGAACGTATCCCGTTATTGTCTCGACCGATCGCCTCACTGGTCAGCGTGATGCGACGAGGCTGGCGAGCGTGGAGCTCGGAAAGGACGTGTCTGGTGGCGTGGCGAATTGGCACTGGTGGGCAAGGGCCTCAAGAATACTCAGGGAACGGCCTGCTGCCTCAATCAAAGCGTATTTCCGACGAATGGCGACGCTCCTCGGGGCATCTCAGCCTCCAACTAACTTCGATATGAGGTTGATCTCAAGATTCTCGAGTGTTCTGCGAACGCACTTCTCATTTGTCCTGGTTGCACCACTCGGGCTCGCTGCCTTTGCCACACTTCGCAAACGGGAGACTCTAGCAATCGCACTCTCGATTGTCTCGATCACGGTAATCTCTTCCCTGTTCCCGATTGGCGATATCGACAAGCTGCTTCTGGCTTGCCTGGTGATAATCCTGGCAGGTAGCACTTCAGGAATTGTCATCGATTCCCTGATCAAACACAATTTCGCAAGGAGTTTGCGCTATGTCATTGGTGCAATAGGTCTTGGCATCGTGATAATGCTGCTACCACGCGCAGGTTTCGATGAACCTCGTCAGGTGACTCTGCTCGGCGATCTTTACGCTGATGCATCGCTCTATGACAAGGCTGAGGAAAACTACAAGCAAGCCATGGCTGCTGATCCTGACCTACCTGAAGCCTATCTATCACTGGCAAGACTATACGGCAATGCAGGTAAGTCCAGTCAAGCTCTTGCTGTGCTTGACAGAGCACTTGCCAGAGGCCTTGATGACCCAAGACTCCAGATAGAGAGGGCTTCGCTGCTCGTGCTACTCAATAGATCCAATGAGGTAAAACGTGACGTAATGAAGCTGCAAAGTCAATATCCTTTGCAACCGAGGGTACATGAGCTGATGGGACTTTGCTTGCTGGCAGAGAAGGATCCTGAGGCTGCAATCGTGGAGCTTGAGAAGGAGATCCAATACTGTGGCGGCGGATTCGTGACGTATGCTGCACTTGGAAGGGCCTATTTCTCCGTAGGCAACTATTCACAAGCCGCTACCTGCCTTGAGCAAGCTCTCGGTCAGAATCCCTTGAGTACTGCTGTCACGTCGCTGGCAATTCAGCTGGCGGATGCCTACACCAGGCTTGGTTACCATTATAAGGCATGTGACGTGCTGTCGCGTATTGCGAGGATCGACCCTGGCAACATGCCTGTCAGATTCAAGCTGGCCAATTGTCTTTATCGTGCTGGCAGATTGAAGGAGGCAATCAAACAATTTGATCAACTGCACAAGTTCGATCCGTCCAATGCAGACATCCTTGTCAACTTGGGCACGGTCTATGCTGAGATGGATAGTCTTGATGTGGCTGTCCAGATGTGGAAGCAGGCTCTTGAAATCGACCCCAACAACGAAATGGCAAGACAGAACTTGAAGGAAGCGGGATGGTAGCCAC
>JALGWB010000102.1 GCA_025774405.1 bacterium | reverse complement strand
ACAAAGAAAACCTCTAGGAAAGGCTAATCCTCTGGGTAGAGGCTTGAAGAGAGCATCTACTAAGGGCTATCTTGCAATAATCCTTCATTCCCATCTACCTTTCGTGCGTCACCCGGAGCATGAGGAATCCCTCGAAGAGGATTGGCTATTTCAGGCAATAACAGAGACTTACATCCCGCTTTTGAGGATGCTTGAGAGGCTGGAAGATGATGGTGTGCCGTACTATCTGACGATTTCACTCAGTCCGACTCTAATTGCAATGCTGAATGACTGGCTCCTGCAGGAGCGGTATGTCAAGCGACTTGAGAAGCTGATTGAATTAGCAGCCAAGGAGGTTGAACGAACAAGATGGGACGAGCGCTTCAATCGGCTTGCCCTTATGTATCACTGGATTTTCGATACGAGTCGCAAGCTATACGTGGAAACCTACAGAAGGGATCTTGTGTCAGCATTCCGCAGATTATCAGAAACTGGACGGGTTGAGCTGATAACCTGTGCTGCTACGCATGGTTATCTTCCGCTAATGTCTGTCAATCGCAACTCGGTGAAGGCACAGATCGAGATTGCATGTCGCTATCACGAACGCAATTTCGGGCAGCGTCCCAGAGGTATTTGGCTTCCAGAGTGTGGCTTCGAACCAGGCCTTGATGAAATCCTCAAGGAGTGTGGGCTCAAGTTCTTCTTCGTTGATACCCATGGCATCTTGAATGCAGCCCCCAGACCCCGCTATGGTGTCTTTGCACCGGTCTACTGTCCGACGGGTGTCGCTGCCTTCGGCAGAGATATGGAATCCTCGCGCCAGGTCTGGAGTGCTCAGGAAGGCTATCCAGGCGATTGGTTCTATCGTGACTTCTATCGAGACATAGGATTTGATCTCGACTTCGACTACATTAGGCCGTACCTGCACGGTGGGGTTACACGGGTTTTCACAGGTATCAAGTATTATCGGATTACCGGTCCGGGGCACGATAAGCAACCATATGACCCTCAGGCAGCTTTGAAACGGGCTGAGCTTCATGCAGGCAATTTCATGTTCAATCGGGAGCGGCAGATAGAGTTTCTGAGCGATTTCCTCAAGCGCAAGCCAATAGTCGTGGCTCCATATGATGCCGAGCTCTTTGGACACTGGTGGTTTGAGGGACCTCAATGGCTTGACCTCCTGATGAGAAAGTCAGCTTTTGATCAGACCATCTATGAGCTGACCACTCCAGTGGAATATCTCAGACTGCATCCCAAGTGTCAGGTTGCCCAGCCATCACTTTCAAGCTGGGGTTGGAAAGGTTACAATGAGGTCTGGCTTGATGGCTCTAACGATTGGATTTATAAGCACTTACATTGGGCTGCTGATAAAATGGTTGAGCTTGCGGAATTTGGTGACGGCAACAATCCAGTCAGGAGGAGAGCTCTGGCCCAGGCTGCTCGGGAACTGTTGCTTGCGCAAAGCAGCGATTGGGCTTTTATTATGAAGACAGCCACAGCGGTTTCGTATGCAGTTCAGCGAACACGAGAGCATATAGCGAAATTCATAAGACTGTACGAAGATATTCTGCACGATTCTATTGACATAGAGTGGCTCAGCAAGTTAGAAAGTAAAGATAATATTTTTCCTGAGCTTGACTACCGAATCTACCGCGGAAGCGATAGCTCGAGAGCTCGTTCAAGCGGAGATATCGCAATCGGGAAGAAGTAAGGAGGTTGAATTCGATGTCGAAGGCAACTCAGCGCCTGACGGCCAAGGTACCCACCGCAGACCACAATGGAAGGCAATATGCCCTCGGTCTCGATCTGGGCTCGGTCAGCTTGAATACCGTTGTTCTTTCGCTTGATGGTGATGTGCTCGAGGAGACCTATACGAGAACGAGAGGGCTCCCTATGGAGACCACTCTCGGCGTACTGGAGGACCTGTTGAGACGATATCCTGCAGATGCCTTTAGGGTAATCGGAGTGACTGGATCGGGAGGCAAGATTTTGGCTTCCCTGATTGATGGCTACTTCGTCAATGAGATTATCTCGCAGGCCAAGGCGATGGAGAAGCTCCACCGGGATGTCAAGAGCGTTATTGAGATCGGTGGTGAGGATTCGAAGCTCATATTGCTTGAGTATGATGAGCATTTAGATGCGACCATCATACGTGACTTTGCAATGAATACGATTTGTGCTGCTGGTACAGGCTCCTTTCTTGATCAGCAGGCAAGCAGGCTCAAAGTCAGCATCGAAGAATTCGGTGAGATGGCACTCAGGAGCAAGAACCCGCCGAGGATTGCTGGCAGATGTAGTGTCTTCGCAAAGACGGATATGATTCACCTTCAGCAGCAGGCAACGCCTGATTATGATATTGTGGCTGGTCTGTGTTTTGCAATGGCACGCAATTTCAAGAGCAACATCGCAAAGGGCAAGCAATTCTCCAAACCGATATCCTTCCAGGGTGGAGTTGCTGCCAATAAGGGCATGGTAAGAGCCTTTGAAGAAGTACTTGGGCTTCGCGAGGGCGGGCTTATCATACCCAAGCATTTTGCATCAATGGGTGCTATCGGTGCTGCGCTCACAGCGCTTGCGAAGGGACTGGCACTTCAGAGTCCTATTTCGCTTGAACGACTCAGGGCCCATGTCCAGAAGCATGATGCTCTTGAAGAGGGCCTCGAGAGGCTGGCTCTCGAAGAGGACCGACGGTATAAACATCGGAGGCAGAAGAGAGTCTATCGACCCGAGGAAACGGGAGGCAAGATACCAGCCTACCTCGGCATCGACGTTGGCTCGTTAAGTACGAATGTTGTGGTGATTGATGAACAAAGACGAGTGCTTGCACGAAGATACCTGATGACTGCTGGACGACCGATTGAGGCTGTTCGACAGGGACTCGAGGAGGTGGGGCAGGAAGTTGGGCATCTTGTAGAGATCAAAGGGGTTTGCACAACTGGTTCCGGCAGATACTTGACAGGGGATTTTGTGGGTGCTGATGTCGTTCGTAACGAGATAACCTGTCAGGCGAGAGGTGCGGTTGCAATCGATCCTACTGTGGATACAATTTTTGAGATTGGTGGTCAGGATTCCAAATATATCAGCCTCGAGAATGGGGCGGTAGTCGACTTTGAAATGAATAAAGTCTGTGCAGCAGGGACTGGCTCATTTCTTGAGGAGCAAGCTGAGAAGCTCGGAATAAGCATCAAGGAGGAGTTTGGTGAGATAGCTCTGAAGGCTTCGAATCCCGTGAGACTGGGTGAAAGATGCACTGTTTTCATGGAGTCCGATCTTGTCCATCATCAGCAAAAGGGTGCTGAGCGAGATGATCTGGTCGCTGGACTCAGCTATTCAATCGTTTACAACTACTTGAACAAGGTGGTTGCCGGTAAGCGTATAGGCAACAACATCTTCTTCCAGGGTGGGCCGGCAGCAAACGACGGTGTTGTTGCCGCTTTTGAGAAAGTACTTGGCAAGAAGGTCACTGTCCCTGAGCATCATGATGTCACAGGTGCAATAGGTGCGGCAATCATCGCTCTTGAAACCAACCAAGGCAAGCAAAGCAGGTTCAAGGGATTCGACCTTAGCAAGAAAAAATACGAGATATCCAGCTTCGAATGTACTGACTGTCCCAACATGTGTGAAATCAGGAAAGTGGTTGTCGAAGGTGAAGAACCCCTTTACTACGGATCGAGATGCGAGAAGTACGAGCGTCGCAGGCACAAGTCCAAAGGTGAGCATCTGCCTGATCTATTTGCCGAGAGAGAAAAACTGCTTCACACCCTCTTTGTCGAACCATCCTCAAGCGTGGAATCGGATGCAGTCAGGGTTGGGATTCCTCGGATGCTGTTGTTTCATGAGCTCTATCCGCTGTGGCATGCTTTCTTCAAACAGCTTGGTGTAGAGATCGTATTGTCGGATAAGACCAACAAGCGTATCATCCACGCAGGCATCGAGTCGGTACCGGCAGAGACTTGCTTCCCGGCAAAGGTAGCTCATGGGCATATCCAGAACCTGCTCGCGAAGCAGATCGACTGCATTTTCCTGCCGAGCATCATCAATATGAAGCAACGCAATCCATTCATCGAGGAGAGCTTTGCCTGCCCATATGCTCAAACAATACCCTATGTTTCCAGTGCAGCCTTTGACTTTGACACCAGGGGTGTTAAGGTGCTCAAGCCTTATATCTATTTGGCGCGCGGCAAGAAGGAGATCATAAGAAACTTGCGTGAAATGGGTAAGGCTCTTGGTAGGCCAGCAAGGCTTGTGGCCAGGGCGGTCGAAGCCGGACTCAGGGCACAGGATATGTTCTATGCAGCCTGCCAGCGCCGAGGCAGGGAGATTCTTGAGAGTCTGGGTGAGGACGAGCGCGTTTTCGTGATAGTCAGTCGACCTTACAACGGCTGTGACAGTGGCGTAAATCTTGGACTGCCCAAGAAGCTGAGGGATCTGGGAGCACTCGCCATGCCGATGGACTTTTTGCCGCTTGATGAAGTGAATCTCTCAAAAGAATGGGAAAACATGTACTGGCGATACGGACAGAAGATCATGTCAGCAGCTGAGATAATTCGGAAAGATAAACGCCTTTTTGCCATCTACATTACTAATTTCGGCTGTGGACCCGATAGCTTCATCTCTCACTTCTTCCGGGAGGCAATGAGAGGCAAGCCATATCTCCAAATAGAGATCGACGAGCACAGCGCGGATGTCGGTGCGATAACCAGGTGTGAAGCCTTTCTCGACAGCATTGAGCATGCAAGGGTCAAAGAGGTCCAGGAGGAGGTTGTGGTTGTTGATGACTCCAACCGTCTCGAGGCTTCGTCGGGTAGTGTAGCTCGCAAGCTTTACATCCCGAGCATGTCTCCTCATGCCTATCCATTTGCTGCAGCATTCAACAGGTTTGGAATTCCTGCTGAGGTCCTGCCTGAGTCGGACAGCCGTACCTTAGAATATGGAAGGAAGTTCACCTCGGGTAAAGAGTGTTATCCTTGCATAGTGACAACGGGAGATATGGTCAAGAAATGCCTCGAACCTGACTTTGATCCAGAGCGTTCTGCGTTCTTCATGCCATCTGGAACAGGACCATGTCGTTTTGGGCAATACAACAGACTTCAACGACTCGTGCTCAAGGAGCTTGGCTTCGAAGGTGTTCCAGTCATATCTCCCAATCAGGGACGCCAGTTCTATGACGAGATTGGAAAGGTGGCCCCAGGTTTCGATCGGGTTGCATGGCGTGGTCTTCTGGCTGTCGATTTTCTCGAGCGAATGACACGGGAGCGACGTCCCTATGAGAAGGTCAAAGGCCAGTGTGAGAAGCTATTCTGGGAGGGAGTGGAAGATATCTGTCAAGCGATTCTCAACGACCGTGACATCTTCGAGGTGTTGGAGGCTTGGAAGAATAAGATGCTGGCGGTCGAGACTGAGGATGACAGCAAGCCATTGATTGGCGTAGTGGGCGAGGTTTTTGTCAGATGTAATCGCTTTAGCAATGACAACATTGTGGCTGAAATTGAGCGTCTTGGTGGTGAAGCGTGGTTGCCTCCGTTCACCGAGTGGATCCTTTATACCAACTTCACTCGCAAACGAGCCAATCTTAAGACACGCGACTACAGGTCTTACTTTGTGACTCTGCTCAAAGACAAGATCCAGAAGCGTGATGAGCACAAGATGAAGGAGATCTTCAAGGGAGCCATAAAGAAGCTTGATGAGCCTACGACGGAGCAGGTGTTGCAGTCAGCAAGCCCTTATATCCATGATAGCTTCGAGGGAGAAGCAACACTGAGCGTTGGCAAGGCAATCGATTTTATAAGGCATGGTGCAAGCGGCATCATAAATGTCATGCCATTTACCTGTATGCCAGGGACGGTTGTGACTGGTGTGATGAAGCGTGTGCGTCTCGACTTTGACAATATACCCTTCCTTACCATGGCTTACGATGGACTCGAACAAACCAACACTCTGACGCGTCTAGAAGCCTTTATGCATCAGGCAAGCCAGTATGCAAGTCGCCGGCAAAAAGCCAGCCAGAGTCTCAGTGTAGGCATCTGAAGACCTGTTTCAGTTGGATACCTATCTGAAGAGAAACATCTTCCGGGTTATAGTTGAGTTCATAGCCTCGAGTGTGTAGAAATATATCCCACTCGGTACGGGATTGTTATGAATGTCCAGTCCCATCCAGCGGATGGAATGATAGCCCGCCGCTGAAGGTTGCTCAACGAGGATACGGATCAGTCTTCCTGTAACATCATAGACAGACAGTCTCACATGGGAGGGTGACGGAAGCCAATAGGATATAGTTGTGCTTAGACTGAATGGATTGGGGGAATTCTGATAGAGTATAGGTCTTCGAGTGACCTCAGCAAGCAGAGTCTCACCGGCGAAGATAGAATCGCTTGACTCGACATTTGCACTGGGATCGTAGGCCCACTCAGCCTTGGCAACGTCATCAATCGAAAACACAAGCCAGCCATTGGCATTTGTTACCTTGTCTGACGTTACAGTCGCGATACCGTCACTTCCAGTAATCACTTCATCGGTATCGCTGGTGAGGCCGCTCCAATGACCCGTCACCGTGGCCTCACTGACAGGGGAGTCGTTGGCATCGACTATCATGATGGCAGCCAGAGCTGAGGTTCGTTTCCCCCTTGTCTCGAGCGACATATCTATGCTGGCGACATGCAAGCAACCACCGCTTGTCATCGGGTAGTAATCACCATTCACAGTGAAGTAGGTTGATCCGTCAGTAAGGACAACTATATCGCCGTCAACAACCCCGCCGCGTCCATCCTCAGTCTGGTAAACAACGCTCGTTGCCTTGAGACGTCTGACAACAGTCTTGGATGGATGACCATAGGAATTCTTCCCGACAGATATGATTGAGACTTCAGGGTCAAGTACATCAACGAAATATTGATTACTACTGTAGATGCTGCCGTGGTGATCGACTCGATAGACCTCTATGTTTCCAACCTCGGGCGCAACTGAGGTTTCGATATCGGTATAGCCGCCGTCATTGGAGCCCGACAGATCACCAGCGACGAAGTAGTCGAAATCTCCGTATGTCAGCTTTAGAGCCACACAGAGGTCGTTTTCGTTTGAAACACCGGACACACCATTCCCATTCACAGCGACACACTTTACCTGAACACCACCTCCCAGGTCTACTATCTGACCATCGTAGATCGTTGTGCGTTTCTGTCCTACCGCTGCAACGTAGTCCTCATACGTTTGGCTTGAATAGGAACCGCCACGGTCATAAGCAGCAACCTCTACGGAGATCCCGCTGTTGATCACCTCATCCAGTCCACCGATATGATCGGCATGGTAGTGGGAGGCAA
>JALGWB010000101.1 GCA_025774405.1 bacterium | reverse complement strand
TATGACTCCTGGAAACCCCTTGCGAGCCCGAGCTGAGGCACGAAAAGACGGGCTGTGCTCATGGCACACGTCTTGTAGCCATTGGTTGCCAGGAGCTCAACGAAGGTAAGAGTCCTGCTCTTCATAGGAACGTTCTTGCCCGCCACCCGACTTGCCCCATGCTGACTGGGAAATGTGGACGAGAGGATTGTAGCCAGGGATGGAAGTGTCCAGGGTGCCTGCGAGACGGCGTCCTCGAAGAGCGCACTATGGCTTGCGAGCTCATCTATGCTGGGTGTCGTTGGGCGCTCATAGCCATAACAGCTCAAGTGATCAGGACGCACTGCATCCATGAGAATCACAATCACGTACTGAGGATGCCCCTCCCGCCCGCACTGAGTAAGAATCAACCCGAGCCAGAGCAGGATGAGCAGTGGAACCAACCTGATCGATTTAGCTCTCATATGTCGCTCCAGGGCTAAGTCTCGTGGACGTGTGAACTCATGTTAGACACCTGCCAATCACAAGTCAAGCACAACCAGTGCGCCAAAGGGCCAAGTTAGGGGGGTGCAAATGCGGCTTTATTGTGGTAAACTGTATGGGGTGACACTATGACGAAGAGCGACGTGTCACCACCATTTGCATTGTTGCGATAGTGCCACTGGCTGAACTGACAGGCAAAGGAAGGAGTAGGGAATGATGCGAGCGTTGACATTGATTGCTCTGATATTGGCTGTTGCCGGTGTTAGCATGGCAACTGCGGCTTGCCGGACAGAGATAACCCCTGATGAGATCCGTCTCACAATAAGACTTGATTCTGATGCTTTCACTATCAAGCATATAGCAGGATACGACTATATTGATGGCCCGGATCTGGTCTATCCATATGAACCTGGCTTGCCTGCCCTGCCCGGAATGGTTTTCCACGTAGCAATTCCACCCGACGCCAGGCCTGTTGCTATCGAAGCCGACTGCTTAGAGCGTAGTTCCCTCGGTAGTTACCTCATCGCTCCGACCCAGCCACCATCGGTTCTGGGTGCTGCTCCCAGAGCCTGGGTTAGCGGCAAAAGGGATATCTACACGCTCAGGCGATTTTACCCGAGCAATATGGTCGAGCGATTCCATACTGGCTACATGGGCGATACCAGGCTTGTGAGTTTCCATTTGGTGCCTTTCCTTTGGAATCCCACAACCCACGAGCTAGTCCTGTGCAAGGTAATCAATGTACGCATAAGCCTGAGACATGACGGAGGACGTCGTTCCGTTGCTCGACGATCTTCACATGAGGCATGCTTCAGAAAGGCTGTTGAGCGCATGGTTGTTAATCCTCGCAACGTTGAAGTCTTCGCTCAAGGAGCTATGTGGAAGGGGGTTGTCTCAGAACTAACCCCGGACCAGTTCGAATACGTTGTCATCACATGTGACTCGCTTGTCGCCGCCTTCAGTCCGCTCGTTGACTGGAAGACCTCAAAGGGTGTGCGGGCAACATGCGTGACAACGGAATGGATTGAAGCGAACTACCCTGGTGAGGATACCCAGGCGCAGATTCGAAACTTCATAAAGGATGCCTATGCGAACTGGGGTACGATTTGGGTGCTCCTCGGTGGGGATACCAGGATAATCCCCAGCAGATCTGTCTACGCAATGGACTGCGAGATGGGCGGTGTTGCGGGTAACCGCATAAGATGCGATCTCTACTTTGCTGACCTCGACGGTACCTGGAATGCGAACGGAACAGACCCCCATGGAGAGGTAGCCGATAGCGTTGACATGTATCCAGATCTCTTCGTGGGAAGGGCTCCAGCTGAGAATGTTGCTGAGGCTCAAGTCTTCGTCAATAAGGTAATCACCTACGAGAAGAATCCACCTTCCGGCTATGCTCTCGATATGCTTATGGCTGGCGAGATCATGTGGCTCGATCCCTACACTGATGGTGGAGCGGGACTGGATATGATCGATGAGAATTATGTCCCCCCACGGTTCGATCCCATCCTCAAGCTCTACGAGTCGCTTGGAAATGAAAGCCGGGAATCAGTGCTTGCAGCTATGTCGGCAGGAAAGAACTTTATCTTCCATGATGGCCACTGTAGCGAATATGCAATGGGAGCCGGCGATGGCTACATTTATACAAGCGATGCGGATACGGTCTCAAATGATGCACGGACGTTCATTCTCAATTCGATCGGTTGCTGGCCCGCTGCAATTGACCGTGACTGTATAGCCGAGCATTTCCTCAACAATCCCAATGGCGGATGTGTTGCATTTATCGGTAACAGTCGCTATGGCTGGGGCTCGCCAGGCAATCCAGGTCTCGGGTATTCAGACAAGTTCCAGCACGAATTCGCAAGGAAGGTCTTTGTTGATAGTCTATTACACATCGGTGAAGCGCATGCCGTGAGTAAGGCTGTGTTTGTTGGTTTCGCTCAGGATGAAAATGTTTATAGATGGAATGAATATCAACTCAACCTGCTGGGTGACCCCGAGATGCCCATGTGGACGGATGAACCGTCGGCTATAAGTTGCAGTTTGCCTGATAGCGTGATGGCATCAGGTCAGACGGTGACCGTTGTTGCCGAAGATGCGAGTGGCGCCATCGAGGATGCGCTGGTCTGTGTGACGAATGGTGACGACGTCTATGAGGTCGGAATTACAGACTTCTCCGGCAAGGTGACTTTCTGGATCTCGACTGCAAGCCCGGATTCGTTGCTCTTCACTGTGAGCGCCTTCAACCGAAGGCCCTACCAAGAGCGTCTAATGGTTGTAAGCGATGGTGTTGCTCTCGGGTGGATTAATCTGGTGGTAGCTGATGGTGGTGATAGCCTTGCCAATCCCGGTGAGACCGTCGATCTCAGGGTTACGGTCAAGAATTTCGGTAATCTATCGGCTTCGGGTGTCATTGGCAAACTCAGTGGTGGATCTCACTGCACGATTCTTGATAGCTCGATAGCTTACGGTACTGTGGATGCAGGGAGCGAAGTCACACCGGAGGACGTCTTCAGCGTTGCCTTTGATAGCGACCTTGAAAACGGTGAGACCATCACCTTCGATCTTGTCTTTGAGGATTCAGCTTCAAACACATGGACAACCAAACTGCCTGTGACGCTGGCAACACCCGTCCTCGCTATTACCTCGCATGGCATCGACGATCGCTCAGGTGGCGATGGTGACTATGTGCTCGAGCCAGGCGAGGAGGTACTCCTCACACTTGAGATTTCCAATCGCGGTCTAACATCAGGCTCATGTCAGGTCGATCTTGAAAGCCTTGATCCTTTCTATACTATCATAGATACATCAGCCACTGCGAGCGAAATCATTTCAGACGGAGCAGGATATACAAGTCACGGGATTCTGATTTCAGGTGCTTGCCCGGGTGAGCACATCGGTCGAATTGTTGCAACCCTGACGGCTGGTCCATTCGCTTTCGACGATACGGTCTATCTTGCAGTGGGTGATCTCACATACCAGGATGATTTCGAATCTGGGGAAGGCTTGTGGTCACATAGTGGCTCGCCCGATGCGTGGCATCTGACTTCTTACCGCTGGCATTCAGACTCGACGAGCTGGTACTTTGGCAGCGACTTGACCCATGTCTATCCAGGGAACGCTGATGCTAGTCTCATATCCCAGGACTTTATCGCCGGTGAATCTAACCGGCTGGCTTTCTGGTTCTGGTATGATTTCACCACCTATGGAACCGATGGTATCTACGTGATTGTCCATCGCAACGGCAGACCTGATACCCTCGACTTCATTGGAAGTGGCGGTGCTCTCGATGGGGAACCAGGTGCGCTAAATATCGTCTCGCGCTGGGTAAAGTGGGAACGACTACTCGAAGATGTGTTCCCTGGTGATACGCTCTTGTTTGAGTTTGCCTTCATAAGCGATGATACCGATGAGGCCGAGGGCATCTATGTTGACGACTTTGCCTTCACATGTAAACAGCCTGTCCAGACAGGTATTGACGGACTGTCGGCGGATGAGCTCGCAAAAGTAGCGATTTTCCCCAATCCTGCTACCGGAACGCTTGCTATTCGGTTTGCCGAGGCCAATGCTCAATGTCGAGTAAGCATATATTCGATTGAAGGAAGGCTTGTCACCCGTCTCGAAAAAGGCTCAGGCCAGCTGAGTCTCCTCTGGGATCTTCGCGACACCTCGGGACGGCGAGTTGCGCCCGGGATTTACCTTGTAACCATCGATGACAGGCGCTATGCTTCCCCGAGGAAGATCGTGATTATGCGATGAGGGATCTCACTTGAGCATTTTCAGCCTGATCGGGTTCAGTGGTGGCAAAGGTAGAGCTATCCTTGTGCTTGCAGTGACTGTGCTCATCGCTCCCCCGACACTTGCTGGTCCTATTACTTTCAAGCCTGACTCGGTTGGTATTGCACCTCCGGAGCTCGTCAACCTTCCAACTCTGAGCCTTGAAGATTCAGGATCCAGGAAAGGTGAGCCTGATGGGAGACAAGATAGAGATCGCAAACGATGCAAGATAGCAGGATGCTCCCTTTTTGTAAGTGGGATTCTACTCTGCTCCTGGGGCATCAGCTCCTGGGAGGTTGAAGAATACCAGTGCTGCCCCGCAAGAAATACCGACAATGTCATAAAGATCGTTGCTGGGGTGTTGCTCATCAACGCTGGTCTGATCTATCTCATGACTGATTGTGAGTGAAAGTGTCACAGGTCCGATGGATGTTCCTGTTTCCAACCATGCTCGCCCGTTGGAAGATCTGATATGAGGACGGCCAATCGTTGCGTCTTCCTGAGGCATCTTGCTGTTTGGCTGGGGTGCATGTTGCTGGCTTTCTTGCTGACCTATCTGGCTGGTGGGCGAGGTTTCTTTGCCTTCGATCAGTCGATTGTCTTCGATGGGAGCTACCGCGTCCTGACAGGGCAGGTGCCTTACAGGGACTTTGTTATGCCCTTCGGTCCGATAACATTCTGGCTTCATTCACTCTTTTTCCATCTCCTCGGGGTCTCATTTGAAAGCTATCTCATCGGTTCAGCCCTGGTTGGATTGCTTGCAACCCTGGCGGCGATGTTGTTGGTTCGGCTCATCCTGGGAAGTAACCTTCTGGCTGAACTTGTGGCGGGGCTTCTTACGGCTGTTTGGTTCTATCCGCCTTTTGGGACTCCATGGGTTGATCAGACTGCATTTCTATTTGCTCTTATGGCGTTGGTCGCTATTGCAGGTTCGCTTGTAGCCCAAGGCAGATGGCTCAGACCAGCACTCATTGTTGCCAGCGGTGTCATCTGGACATGTGCTTTCCTGAGCAAGCAGAATGTTGGGGCCTTCGTGGGGCCGTTCTTTCCGATAGCGATTGTGCTTGGCTGGGGTGGGAATCGGCGAACTATCAAGATGCTGTGCCTTTTTGCCGCTGGCGTTGTTGCAGGTTGGTGTATCTTTCTGCTGTGGCTTTATCTCAGATCTGATCCATCGGTATTTGTCGAGTATGTGTTTCGACTTCCATCAAAACTTGGAACCCAAAGATTGCGGTCACTGGTCAGGACCGGATTCGGTCTGCTTAGGCCCTACTTTGACGGAAGGGGACCGTGGATCGTCAACGTTCTCATGGCAGCTTCGTTCACATCTGGTATTGTCGGGCTGGTGCGAGGGACTTCAAAACAGACTCTCCGGAAGGCAAATTTCCGACTGGGTTGCCTTGCATGCATATACTTGCCGGTCTTTCAGCATATTTTCATAAATACCACACTTAACCAGGCAGCCAATGGCTTTGCCTTTGCAGGTGTTTCATTTGCCGTTGCCACCGGTTTGGTGCAGGGAATGGCGAGAGTTCGCAGAGTCTCTCTGCAAGGGCCAGGTCGTACACTGCGGCTATTGATTTTGATCATCGTGACTGCTGGTGTTGCAATGAGTGGTATCAAGGTGGCGATGCGGCGAAGCGTGCACGACATTTTCTCAAATCCAGGATTCCACAGCCCAATCGAAATCGATGTACTTAGGCCCCTCCGCTGGGCTGAACCCACTGCCATGGGTGACTATGAGATAACCGAAGAGAGCATCGTCAAGCTTTACAGCTATCTTAAGGATTGTCATTGCAACTTCTTCATCTTCCCTGATTTCACCATATTCTATGGGCTGCTTGGGGTTCCCTCACCGCAACCTCTTCTCTGGTTTCATAGAGATGTTACCTATCAGCGAGGGGCGAACACCTGGCTCGATCGCAGAATATCTGAGGATCTGGAGAGAAAGCGCGTTGAGGTGCTGGTACTTGAGCAGGTCTCGTGGTTCAATACCGGGGAGCGCCTCAATGATTTTCCAATTACCAAGAGGTATCTCATGGCAAACTTTGCTATGGAGGGCAAGATTGGAACATTCCGCATCTATCGGCGTATTGCCAGATAGGTGCTGGACTTCAGACGTTGAGGGTTTGAGCAAGCCACTGATAGGTTTCCTCAATTACCTGCTTTTCCCAGACAGTCGAACTGAAGGTGTGATCAGCGTCATCGATCAGGACCAACCTCCTCCGTCCGATGACATTGTCATAGATCAGTTCAGAGTTGAGCGGGGAGACCACACTATCTTCACCACCGTGTATTACCAGAACTGGTCCATTATAGCGCGCCAGGGATTCGAGCGGATCAATTCGCTTAAGACTTTCAAAGAAAGCCCTGCCTCTTAGAAAGCCGCCTATGTCGATTTTCCCAACTTTCTTCAGCGCCTCCTGATAGGTCTGCGGCAGCCAGGCATATGGATCCTTTACCACCTCACCACCACGCTCCACAAGATAGTCGACGAAAATGGTCGGAGCCCAGAGGGCAAGCGAGCTGACCTGAGCGTCACCTGCCACACAGAGGGCGACCGAACCGCCAAGGCTCTGCCCCAGCAGACCTATCGCCGAGACGTCGAAGTCGTCACTGTTTCTAACAAGATCAATGGCGGCAAGGGCATCGCTTATTTCGCTATCAAGGGTCATCTCGGCAAAGTCACCCTCACTTTCACCGGAGCCCCTGAAATCGAATCTCAAACATACGAAGCCACGCTCACATAGATAGCGTGCGGCTTTGACGAAGATACAATGATCACCTATCCGATTGGATGTATAGTCGTGAAGGAAGATCACACAGGCATGCCTTGTACCGTGGTCAGGGATATGGAGCATGCCATGGAGTAGTTGTCCTTCATTCTCGAAAGTTACTCCTACCTCAGCCATCTTGCACCTCACCCCAATATTGTCAGCCACTCAGCTACAGGTTGTCCAGCAATTAGTTGACACGACATATAAAATCTGGAAAACTCCAGCTCGGTTGTTCAGAGAGGTGAGCGGGATGCAGGTTGTTGGTATTTCAGCATCAGCAAGGGTGTGGGGAAACTGTGAGGCTGCTGTAAAGATGGTCCTCTTGCATGCAGCCAGGGCTGGAGCAAGA
>JALGWB010000100.1 GCA_025774405.1 bacterium | reverse complement strand
TGGTACTGGCAGCGTGCCATGTTCACATTCCACTGCACCCATCCCGAACGAAAGTGGGGAGCAGACGACTTCGTCGAGACGCAGGAGTTCGATGCCCACCATTGCTGCAACCACGTCAACTATTGAATCCATTGAGCCAACTTCGTGGAAGTGGACTTCATCCTTTGCTATCCCATGCACCTTGGCTTCAGCCGATGCAAGGAGATCAAAAGCCCGAAGCGATCGTTCCTTGACAGACTGGGATAGATCTGCTGCACCAATCAACTCAAGGATATTGGTGTAACTCAAAGATTCCTGTAGCTTCCTCGACTCAAACTCAAATGACTTTGCACGGATGCCTTTTCGCATGACATCGCTGGCGACAACGGATATTGTGCCAACCTGAAGCTTTTTGAGCTCCGCCTCGAGTTCCTCGACGTTGAGACCAGCATCAAGCAAGCTGGCGACAATCATGTCACCACTTGCCCCTGAGAAACAATCAAAGTATCCGATTCTCAAGATCCCCTATCCCCTTTTTGCATTTATCAAACTGGCGGCGACTGCGGCACCGAAACCATTGTCGATGTTTACAACCGTTACACCTGGAGCACACGTGCTCAGCATTGCCAGTAGCGGGGTTATGCCCCCAAAACTAGCTCCATAGCCAACACTCGTCGGCACAGCAATGATCGGTCCACCAACAAGCCCGCCCACCACACTTGGCAATGCACCTTCCATGCCCGCAACGACGATAACAACGTTCGCCCGCCTAAGTTTCTTAAGGTGCCCGAGAAGTCTGTGGACGCCAGCAACACCCACATCGTAAATCCTGTCAACGGGATTACCAAAGAACTCAGCAGTAGCAGCCGCCTCCTCAGCCACAGGGGTATCCGATGTTCCAGCTGTAACGATCGCTATGCGTCGCTTGGTTTTGCGAGCATGGCTATTCACAAGGATCACACGACCCTTGTCATTATACTGGGCTTCAGGGATCTGCTCCTGGATCAGGCGGTAGATATCAGGTGAAGCCCTCGTTGCAAGCAGCCGACGGGTTCGCTGATAGATCACAGCCGCAATTGAGACAATGTCATCAGCGGTCTTGCCCTCACAAAGCAGGACTTCATCAATCTCGGTACGTAGATGCCGTCCCACGTCAAGCGTGGCAAACTCGATTGAGTGGTAGGTGTGTGCAAACCTATCCATAGCCTCAGCAACAGTTAGATCACCCTTTCTCACCGCCTCCAGTATCGAGCGGATATCGCGCTTCTCCATTGTGATCTCCTACCCCTCCAGTATCTGCTCCAAAATGGCAAGAACGTCTCGTCTCGTCCTCACGTGTGACATTGCCCGTCTCAATGCTACCACACCGGGTATACCTTTTGTATACCACAAAAGATGCTTACGAAAGCGAATCACAGCAAGATATTCGCCGTAGAAATCAATTGCCATATCGAGGTGATCAACGATGGTTTTGAGAATCTCATCAGCCCGAGGCTTATCAAAGGCCACACCTTTCAGGTATGCATGAATTGCCTTGAAAATCCAGGGCCGTCCATAGACCCCCCTTGCCACCATTACGGCATCACAACCAGTGACCTGGAAGGCCCGTTCAACGTCATCGGGCTGCTTGATGTCTCCACTCAAAATGATAGGAATGGAGACTGATTTCTTTACCTGAGCAATGGGTTCCCAGGCTGCCTCACCCTTGAAGCCCTGCTTCCATGTGCGTCCATGGATGGCAATGGCTTTGATACCAACGTCTTCAAGCATCTTCGAAAGCTCAACAACGTTGATGTTTGCCTCATCCCAACCAAGGCGCAGCTTTACAGTAACAGGAAGGTCTGTGGCCTTGACCACTGAGGCCGCTATATCTCTGGCAAGCCCAGGTTCCCGCATCAAGGCACAGCCACCACCCCTCGCGACAATTCTTCTTGCCGGACAGGCCATGTTTATGTCAATAAAGTCAGCCCGTGTTGTTTCGATGATCCTTGCTGCCTCAGCCATCCTTCCAACATCCGCACCAAATATCTGAATACCGATTGGATGCTCCTCGCCATGGAATTTTATGACTTCAAAGCTGCGGGGGTTGTGACGTGAGAGTCCTTCAGAGCTAACCATCTCACTATAGACAGTCTCCGCCCCAAAGCGCTTGCAAATACGCCGAAAGGGTGAATCCGCAACACCACTTAATGGGGCAAGGAAGATGCTTCCAAGCTGGATTGAGTTGAGCCTCATTTAGCTGGGTCGTAAGAGTGAAGCCAGACCACTTCGTATCCTGTCTGCAACGTCGCTCAGATTCTCAAAAGCTTCAAAGGCTATCCCGTTGGCAAGGCAATAGCACCTAAGGTCTCCCTTGGCGAATACCACATCAGCCCTGCTGGCGGCGCATTTGTCCGAAAGCCCATCACCAACATAGATTATGCGCTTACCCTTTTGCTTCTCTGCCTCAACATGGCTCGACTTGCAATTGGCACACTTGCCGCAAGCCTCGTTATAATGAGGAAACCTAAGAATAGTTTTGCCGTCACTCACCTCAAGTTGATTTGAAAAAACCTTGACTTCAAAGCCATGCTCTTCGAAGAAGGGTTGAATATAGAAATCCAGTCCATCACTCACCACTATTACATCGACTCCGTGCTTTCTGGATTCTTCGAGCAGCATACCAAATCCCGGATCAATGGGTTGCCGGCGTGCATATCGGGCAAGCCTAAAGATGTCACCACGATAAGCGGAAACCTCACGCTTAAGGCATTCAACGGAGCCTATTTCGCCAGCCTTCCATTCTTCCACGGCCTTTCGAGCATCAGCCCCGGCAAACCTTGTGAAAAACGTATTGGAAATGTCAACTGGTGAAATCGTTCCATCGAAATCTATGAAAAGCACTGTCTCCACTATTGCGACTCCGTCTCCTGGGAATAGTCTATCGCTAGGGCAAAGAGGTCAGATAGGCTATTGGCCTGTTCAAGGATGCCAATGACCCTCTGGAGTTGGCTGTCACCTTCAATTGAGATCTGATATGCCGCTTCATCACCCCAGACCTTCCTTGCGATCTCCGATCTCAGCATTATCAGAAGAAAATCCTTCCCCTCCTCAAATTCCTCGTCAGTGAATTCAAACTCCTTCTCAGTGATGAAATCCTCGAAGTCAGAGACCAGTTTCGGGTCATCGCCAAAGTCGGGCTTGACGGTTTCATGCGTAGCCACATAATGCACTGCATATTCAAAAACCAGCCCTTCTCTGGCCAGACGGCTGGCAATCTTGGGCATCTCCTCAGGTTCGATTTTGATATCTGGTTTGATGCCCCCACCACCATAGACCTTTCTGCCACCGATTGTATAATAGACATGATTGGAATCCACCTGATCCGGGTGGATGATCGCTGACTCCTCAGAAGGTTCCTCCTCCTTGTTTATGTTGCGCCCACTTGGGGTATAATACTTGGCTGTGGTGAGTTTGAGAGCGCCTCCTCCGCTCAGCTTCATCACGCTCTGCACGGTACCCTTACCAAATGTTGTAAGACCTACCACCAGGCCGCGGTCCAGGTCCTGCACAGCGCCGGCAACGATCTCCGAAGCACTCGCACTCTGGTTGTCAACCAGAATGATCAAAGGATAGTCTCCGCCCCTGGCTCGGGAGCCGGCTCTATAGACTCGGTTCTGTTCCCGCCGTCTGCCTCTGGTCGATACAATCGTCTGACCAGGCTTAACAAATTGCTCGGTAACCTCTATAGCCTGCGAAAGCAGACCACCGGTATTACGCCTCAAGTCCACAATCAGTTTTCTCATACCCTGTTCCTTTAGCTTCTTCAGGGCGTCGCGAAGCTCACGGGATGTGTTATCAGAGAAGGCTGCAATCCTAACGTAACCAATATCCCCATCAAGCATGGTTGCGAAAGGCACACTCTTTATCTTGATGATGTCTCGCGTGATGGTGTAGTCGATCAGCTCCGGTTCACCCTCACGCTGGATTGTGATTGTAACCTTGGTTCCCTTTGGTCCTCTCAGTTTCTGGACAGCTTCCGTCATGCTGATACCGCGGGTCGACTTCCCCTCTATCTTGACTATCCTGTCCCCACCCCTTATGCCAGCTCGATAAGCGGGTGTTCCCTCTATCGGTGCAATCACGGTAAGCCAGCCATTACGAATGTCAATCTCGATGCCAAGTCCACCGAAGCTACCATGTGTACTCACCATTAGATTTTCATATTGCTTGCTGGTAAGGTACTGGCTGTGAGGATCAAGAGTATTCAGCATACCCCTGATGGCTCCAGTCATAAGTTTGTCGAGATCGACTTCATCAACATAGTCATCTCTTATGTGTTTGAGGACCTCATTGAAAAGCATGGCGCTTTCGATTGGATTGGTTGCTCTGGCAAGCACCATGCTCCCGATACCGATGACAGCGATCAAAGTCGCAATCAGAAGAAGCTTCATCCCTTTAATCCTTGTCATAACTAAGACCTCGCTTTCCTTAAGGATAGAAATCTCTCAACAATCGATCTAACCCTTGCAAATGTATCTTCAATCGAGCCCGAACCATCAACGACTTTCACCCTTTCAGGCTCGTCTTCAGCAATTTCAAGATAACCTCTGCGCACCCTTTCATGAAATTCAGCCCTCTCGCCTTCGATGCGGTCGAGCTGGCTGCCGATGCGCTTAAGGCCAATCTCTACCGGAAGATCCAGCACAATAGTAAGATCAGCTTTAAGCCCATTCGTCGCAATAAGATTAAGCCTGTTCACGGTATCTATCTCTATTCCACGTCCATAGCCCTGATAGGCTGTTGAAGCATCAAAGAACCTGTCACAGATGACCACTTTGCCCTGTTCAAGAGCAGGTCTAATCACTTCGGTAACATGCTGATACCTGCTTGCTTCATAAAGCAGAAGTTCAGTCATCGGTTCCATTCCACAATTGGATCGATCGAGGAGAATCCCCCTCACCTTCTCGCCGATCGGCGACCCGCCCGGCTCCCTGGTGAGGACAACCTTGAAGCCAATCCCGACTAAGAATTCCTTTAGAAGCTCTGCCTGGGTTGACTTCCCGCTTCCTTCGATACCCTCAAGTGTAATAAATATCCCTTCCACGCCAAAGCACCAATAGGAGATTCCTTCGTCAACATTTTAGGCTTCGTCAGGGGTCGAAGCTATCATACCCGCAAACGAAGCCCAATTTCAAGCAAGCTTTATTGTACTACCTCTTCGCCCTCTTAGCAGGCTTCTTACGTGCACCCCGCTTCCGCCTGGCAACACAATCAGCTATAAACGCTTCAACCATGTCTCTGGCTTCGTAATCTGTGAACTGCTTGGGCGGCGATTTCATAAAGTAAGCACTCGGTGCCAAAACAGCTCCTGACATGCCGGCGTCCATTGCAAGTTTGCAGCATCTTATGGCATCAATCATAACGCCAGCCGAGTTGGGTGAATCCCAGACTTCGAGCTTCAACTCAACATTAAGCGGAACATCTCCAAATGTGCGGCCCTCAAGGCGAATATAAGCCCACTTCCTGTCGGACAACCATGAGACATAGTCACTTGGTCCTATGTGGACATTGCCTTCTCCAATGTCATAGTCAAGCATGGATGTGACCGCTGATGTCTTGGAGATCTTCTTCGATTCGAGACGGGACCTTTCGAGCATATTCAGGAAATCAGTGTTGCCACCGACATTAAGCTGACTTGTTCGCTCGAGGCGCACTCCTCTATCTCTAAAAAGCGTGGTAAGCACACGATGGACAATGGTTGCCCCGACCTGGCTCTTTATGTCATCGCCAATCACTGGAAGACCCCGCTGAGCAAATCTTTCCTGCCAGTATTCTTCTCTGGCAATGAAGACGGGGATACCATTGACGAAGCCACAGCCAGCCTCCAATATCTGTTCAACGTACCACTTGGTTGCCTCCTCGCTGCCAACCGGCAGGAAGTTGACAACCACGTCAACACCGTTATCCTTGAGTACCCTGACAATATCATCAGTCTTGCCAGGTGCCTTCTTTATTATCTTGGATAGATAAAGACCCAGGCCATCATGGGTCATCCCTCTTACCACCCTGACGCCCGTCTTCGGTACGTCACAAAACCTGTACGTGTTATTGGGCCTGGTGAAGATCGCCTCGGCAAGATCCTTGCCTACTTTATTAGCATCGATGTCAATCGCGGCAACAAATTCAATGTCACTGATATGGTACCCGCCCAGGTTGACGTGCATGATACCGGGGATTATCTCGCCCTCTTTTGCATTCCTGTAATAGTGAACACCCTGGACAAGCGAAGAGGCACAATTACCAACACCGATAATTGCTGCTCTTACCTTTCCCATCTCCAACCTCCATTCTCTTGTTTCCGTCAGAATGTGAACCCATACGCCACTTTGTCCGTATAAGCCTCTCGAGTGCAGTGGAGTTTGCAAAGATTGCAATCAACCAGACTGCCCACTTAAGAGCTCCTTTACCGATAAGAGCTCCGACTATAATGATCAACAGCCGTTCAGGTCGCTGAAGGACCCCCATGTCACACTGTGAACCCAGCCCTTCAGCCCTGGCTTTGAGATAACTTACCATCAATGACCCTGCCATTGCAAGCATGACTCCATACAGCGTATGGGTGTCCTTGAACAGAGCGGCAAGACCCAGGAAGATAGCAATCTCCGCATATCTGTCAACAGTTGAATCAAGCAAGGCTCCAAAGGTCGTCTGCCGGTTGGCTGTTTTCGCCACCAGGCCATCCATAAGATCGAAAAGCCCTGAGACAGCGACAAGTATTCCACCCAACCTGACTCTACCCTCCGCAAACACAATTCCAGCAAGGACAGCTGGTAGGAGCCCAACGATCGTCAGCGTGTTCGGGCTTACGCTGGCTGAATCAAGCAGAATCGCCAGGGGTGAAAGCAGTTTCCTGAAACCACCTCTTATGCTTAAAGGTATCAGCACTCCCTTGCCACCATACCTTTCATGAACGCTTGATGTTAAAACAGTGACCCCGAGGTGTCAAGCATCGCTGAAAAAGGGTAGCATTGAGCAGAACACAGATGCAAGCATGCCCCGACCGCATCTCACTCACCGCCGAGGGCTTCGATGGCAGGTAGAGCCCTGTTTGAGAAGTCGAAGAGAGCAAGGTTTTCCCAGGGAGAACCATCAGCAGCCTTTGGACCATTGAAAGCAACGAGCTCCCCGCCCCAGTAGCACAAGCCAATCCCACCAGCGGTGGCTCTCACGATGGCTTTGATGGTCTTGATGAATTGGCTCTGCCCCTCAGGTGTGGGTGGATAGGCAGGCAGAATCAATTGCTCACGGGAACCAACCACATTGGTGGTCCAATCATTCCAGTTGAGTGTGAAAGGATAAGCTGTCTCCGCTATGACAATATCCTTCTGGAAGAGCTCGCTCAGACGGCGAAGCGTGCCCTGAAGTCCCTCGAGATTCTTACCATGCCAGAAGGGATAG
>JALGWB010000099.1 GCA_025774405.1 bacterium | reverse complement strand
TCAATAACTGGCGCAACTCGAGCACTCCTAACTCAGCTATATTCGATCAAGAACCGAGCTATAGCCGCACGCCGACAGAAGATATCTATTCAATAGACACAGGTGACATAGATGGTGATGGTGTAGATGATGTCATCACAGGTCTTACAAGTGCAACCGGGCGTGTGCTTATCTGGCTGACTCAAACCCACGGAGGTAATAAGGGCAAGCTGCCAACATCGCCGAACAGCTTCTTCATCGCCAGTACACTTTCGGATATCCTGGCACTCGAGCTTTACGACCTTGACAGCGATGGCGACCTTGACGCTCTCATTGGGACTGAGTACTTGTATCCTCAAGGAAAACTCGAAGTCTGGTTCAACGACGGCTCAGGCAACTACAGTCATGGGACCGACGATATCTATGACGACGTTGGCGGTCCAGTCCTCAACTCGGTGAGAGACCTCGGGCTCGGAGACATCTGCAACAGCCCTGCAGTGGATGTGATTCTCGGCACAGCGTCAGGTGTCAACACCGGCAAAGTCCAGATATTCCGCGACCGGGGGGCCCCAAACGGTAAGCTTGCCCACTACAGCGAGATCGATGCCGCCGGTGAGGTCAATGCCATTGTGGTTGTTGACATGCTTGAGGATTCCAATGGGGACCTTGACATCATAGTTGGCACCAAGACGGGCGAAGGCACGGGCATGGTTGAACTGTGGCATGGTAACGGTGATGGTACCTTTGGTGTTCTCAACGAGTTCGGTGAATACGAGCCATCGGATACTTTGCATCTCAATGGTGAAGTACTCTGTATGGGTGTCGATAGATTCGATGGCGATGTCTATCCGGATCTGGCCATCGGCATCAAGCAGGCAGGGACATATTCCGGAAAGCTCATTGTCTATCAGTGCTACGGCTATCTGCCTTCAACAGGCAATGCATGGATGAGTCCTAATATAGGTGAGGCAATTACACTGACTGTCAATGACTTTAACAAAGACTATCGGCCTGATATTGCTGTCGGTACAAGAACTTCCTTGAGCCAGGGGCATGTGGTCGTCTTCTTCAACGATTGAGAGGTGGCATGATGACAGCGGCAAATGAGCGTGGCACAGGGCTTGTGCTTGCAATTCTTACGATTGTGGCCCTCTTTGCCATAGGCTCAACTTTGGCATTCCTCACAAGAACAGAGGTCAATATCTCAAAGCATCAGACCCAATATGCTCAGGCACTCTATGTCGCTGAAGCAGGAGTTGAAGAAGTGCTCTATCGGATGCAGCTTGCGGATCCGACCACACTAACGGTAAATGGTGGCACAATCAATGCAGCAATTCGAGACAGCACAGTCCCCTACGATCCTGATTGGCGTGTTCGAATTTTCCTTTGCGCACCGGGGGAAGAGCCAGCACCTTCTACAGGAGAAGTCAATACTGTTACCATCCAGGATGCAGCATCCTGGCTTGAATACAGCTCTCCTGACGATCCAGATCAGGCGATAATAATTGAACACAAATGGCGCGATCTCGATGGAGATGGCTTGAGGGAAGCCGGCGAGATCGTGCTTTATGATGGCTCACGTTATCCGCCTGAGAATTTCTCATCAGGTAGTCCCGTTGAAGTTATCACCGTTACAGGTCACGCGGGAACTGCTCAGCGGCGAATCGTTGTTGAGGCAACCCGTTATCCTCTCAGTGTCAATGCACGGGCAGGTCTTCTTTGTGATAGGGGAGTTGACATAAGAGGTAATGTCACCATCTGTGGACACAATCACAGAATTGATACGCCCGAGTATACGTCGCTTCCTGGGTGCATGGCATGGGAACTTTGCTCGGGCCGAACCAATGATCTCGGTGCTGGCTGCCTCATCGGTGTAATGACCACAGGCGATATCATCGATAAGCGAGGCAGCACAGACCTCGCCGGCTATCCGTCGCCTGAAGACACATCCTCATCAAATCAGTTTCTCACCCTCGCTGAGACACTTGGAATAAGTGATGAGGAGTTGGCTGATATCCTGGCTCATGCTGACTACACAGACGTTGGGGTAACAAGTCCACAGGATGGGATCACATATGTGGACAATGCTGGTGGCCCGGACGTCATGTGGAACAATGGTGAAGGCTCTGGGCTGCTCTATATCACAGGTAGTTTGAAAGCAGCGGGCAATTTCGTCTGGCGCGGCTTGGTCTATATCGAAGGCGACTTCAAGATGACAGGAACTGTATGGGTTCTGGGTGCAGTTGTTGTCAAAGGTGTGAGCGATTGGGCTTTCACAGGCGGAAATCCAGCTATCCTTTATAGCAGTGAGGCGATTTCCTACTATCTCACGCAGCATCTCGATTATATCAAAATCGGCTGGAAGGAAACGACAGGGCTCTAACCGATCTCCATATCAACTTGACTCAAACTTCTCCCCATGTGATCATTATATCGGATCCAAACAAGGAGGGACCTCCCTCTGGCACGACGCATACCGAAGGAATTTGCTGTCAGCTTGCCCACAGTCTGCGGTATCCTCACGACGATAGGTGTCGGAGTTTTACTGAGACGGCTGCTCCCGCTTAGAAATCTATCGGTCGCTGAAGAGCATGCTTTTGTGATGTTCGTCACATATGGTCTGGCATATTCTCTGCTCGCGGCGGCAGCCACAGTGGTACGAAGACGTGATGCAGTGATCCTCATTCTCGCTGCCACTATCATTTGGGGAGTCTTCGTGGAGACCGAGCGAACAGGCATGGTGCGCTTCCTCATATTTGCTGCTCTTGTGACGATCGGCATTTTGGGATCGCTGCGTGTTGCAAGCCCGACTCGCACATCCTTGAGAATCGTAAGCGGGGCACTTGTTCCAGCTATTCTGTGTGGGCTGGGAGGACTGATTGTCTATGGTTTGGCCCTGGGTGGCAGGTTGCCAGCAGGTCTCTCTGGATCACTTCTTGGGGGATTTGTCTGGGGCTTCGCGCTGGGCGTTGCCGTTGGAATCGGTGTTACAACGGGGGTCGAGGTGATCAGATGGAGGAGCGAAGCGGCGAGATCATAGTTGGCACATCAGGCTACAGCTTTGAGGACTGGATTGGCAGTTTCTATCCGCCGAACATCCGCAAAGGGGATATGCTCAGGGAGTATGTCAAGCACTTCCGTGGAGTTGAGGTCAATTCAACCTACTATCGGATTCCCCATCCAGCTGTTCTCAGAAGGATGGAAGAGAAGACCCCGGCGGATTTCGAGTTCGTCATCAAGGCAAATCAGGAGATGACGCATAAGCAGTCGAAAGATCCGGCGCTCTATCGGACCTTCATAGAAGCGGTCCAGCCTGTCATCGATGCCGGTAAGTTTGGGGGCATAATAGCTCAGTTCCCCTGGGGCTTCAAGCGCACACGGGAAAACATCGACCATATCGAATACATGAAGGCAAGATTTGGTGATCTTCCACTTTTCATCGAATTCCGCAACAGTGAATGGATAACGCCTGGTCTATTTGAGAATCTCAGATCGATCGGCATCGGCTATTGTTCTGTTGATGAACCACGCCTTCGGGGATTGGTCCCTCCGATTGCTGAAGTCACCACGGACGTCGGCTATGTTCGACTGCATGGTCGCAATGCCAGGAGCTGGTGGGGAGGAACTGGGGATCGCTACGATTACCTTTATAGTGAGGACGAGCTCCGCCAGTGGGTTGAAAAGATAAAGGCGATGGCTGCTAAAGCGAAGAAGACCTTCGTGTTTTTCAACAATTGTCATGCTGGGCAAGCAGCTCGCAATGCTAAACTTATGAAGGAGCTTCTCAAACTCACATTTTAGGCTGCGGTGTTAGTATTTCAGTCCGTCGGCACCATTGTCCCAAAGACTAAAGTGGGGACCTGAGGTCCCCACCTTGAATGGCCTTCACTCTCGAGTTCTTCTATGGACAGGTGTGTGCGTAGTGACCGGCGAAATCTGCGAAATCAGTCAGTGCGACTGTACCATCGCAGTCATAGTCAAAGCATGGGTCACTCGTACCATATGCACCGGCGAAATCTGCAAAATCCAGCAGGGTCACTTCACAGTCAGCATTATCGTCGGGACTTGCAATATAGATTGTTGGCGCCGGGTTGAAAACCACACCCTCACACTCAGCGCCAAACTCAAGATCACCACATCCGCCGAAATCACTGAATGTGAAAAACACCTGGCCGTTGGAATCAGTGGTATCCTGCTTTGAATCTTCACCCGGGCAGAAACAGAACCCGCTCGTAGTAGGATAACAGGTCACAACCTTGTCAGGTAGGGGATCACCGTACACGTTTCTGACTGTAACTGTCACAAGAACCGAACCCATATCACTAGCCGGGCAGATGACAGTGACATCGGGATTGCAAGGACCAATACCCTGACCTTCTCTTTCAACCGTCGAAGTGCTTGCGGATGGGATACCTGCAAACGCCACGCCAGACATCAACAATGCCAGGACTACCATGGTAAGAATGGATAGTTTCTTCATGTGTTTTACCTCCGTCCTAATAGAACCACGTTCGGTTAACGTTTTGCCTACACCCCCTTCCGCCGTAAAAACCTCTTCTAAGGTAAACACCAATCCTTACACTAAAGCATATCACACCTTGTAGCCCAATGTCAAGCAGCGTAGATACTAAGTGTGACAGCAACAATCCGATTGACCGATGCAACACAGGATTGATACTATGGCGTATGAATTCTGATCTGGGGGTTGGATGCTAACCAAGCTTCTGCAAACGCTTTCGCCAGAGATATCGACCGAGAGGGTTTTTGATCATGTTCTTGCCATTTGCCAGTATCACCGCATCCAGGCCAGCCCCGGCTACAGGCGAGCGGCTGAGTATTGCATTGACCGCTTGCTCGAAGATCTGCCTGATGCACGTCTGATTCACTATCCTGCCGAGAGTGGGGTCTCGTTCTGGCACTATCCCTCATTTGAGGAGTGGACGATCCGGAGAGCCATTCTCAAGATAGTGTCACCACCCCAGCTGGCAGGCAAGATTGCTGACTTTGATGACTGTGCAATCTCAGTCATACAGCGTAGTAGATCAACCCCTCCTGAAGGTATCACTACGGAACTGACCTATGGTGGTGAGGGGCGAAATGAGAAGGATTTCAGACGTGCCCGTGGCAAGATAGCACTTTGTGAAGCATTGAGAGCGAGCAATGTCTATGAGCCAGCTGCAAGTGCTGGACTCACAGGTATCGTTCTCTATAAACAGCGCCACCTGCCAGGTGTCAGGGTTGGCGCAGGTGTGTATGGGGCAAGGCAATACAACTCCTTCTGGTGGGATGAGAAGGGTCTCTTCGGGTTTGTACTAACTCCTGAGGATGGTGAACGCCTGACCGCCTATTTGCGTTCACCCGCATCTCGCCAGCGTCCGATAAGGGTCTGGGGGATGGTTGAAAGCGAAACCTATCCTGGCACACTTGAGGTGGTTACATCTCTGATACCGGGAATCCAGGATGACGAGATTGTTATCATTGCCCATCTCTGCCATCCTAAGCCTTCTGCTGGTGATAATGCCTCCGGGGTTGCTGCTCTGCTTGAGGCACACACAGTACTGGCAAATCTTATCGAGAAGGAGGTTTTGCCTCGTCCAAGGTTTGGCATCAGGTTCCTTATAGTTCCGGAGATGACCGGTACATTCGCCTATCTTTCGAGAGAACATTCTGCAAGGCAACGGATGATTACTGGACTCAATCTCGATATGGTCGGGCAGCATCAGGGAATAACCGGTTCAACGCTTTGCATCGAGGCACCACCTCTTGCCTCCGGTGGTTTCATTCAGTACCTGGTTGACTGTGTGGCTCGGAAGGTTTTTCGCCATGGCAGGGGTTCAGGCATGGCAAGTGATCTGCTTTCCATCCGGATGCAATCAACTGAATTCTCTGGGGGTAGTGACCACTACATCCTTTCTGATCCGATGGTTGGTGTTCCCACAGCAATGCTCATCCAGTGGCCTGACCGCTTCTATCACACAAGTGCTGATACACCCGACAAGATCTCGCCTGATACCCTCCGATCGATCGCCCTGACAGCTGCAACCGTTGCCTATGCATGTGCAAGTGGGGATGAGGAAACACTGATGTCAATTGCCGAAGTTGTAGGGCGGGGTCTTCGCAAGACTGTTATCGATAGGATGGCTAAGTTTCCAGAATCAGACGCTCCGATCTGGGTAAACCTTGAGTATCAGGCTGGGGTGCTTCTTGAGTATGGTAGAAAGGTTCTTGGTGGTTTGGGGAAGTTGTTGCCCAGATCCAAGTCGCTTCAGCGCTTGATTCGAAGCCAGGTCAAGGCGTATGCCAAGTGCGTGCGTGAGGAGGCTGATATCAGCCGTTTGCCAAAAATCGCCGGCAGGATTCGTAAGCATGCTTGTGAGCGGATGAAGGACCAAGCGGACATAGTTGTTAAACGCTTGATTCCTGGTCCGGTCTATCCTGAGGCGGCATTGCGTAGGACTACCCGACGGAGGAGAAGCCAGTATCATCGATGGCAGCGAAGGGAACCCAAGGTGGATCTGATGTGGGTGCTTTCGCTGTTCTGGGCTGATGGCAACCGCTCCGTTGCGGATGTTGCAAGACTTACTGCTGCGGAGCTCGGTGAAACAAATCCGGATCTAATCAGATTATGTTTCGAAATATCAGCCGATGCAGGACTTGTCGAATTCTCCAAGCGTCTGCGGTAAGTTGTCCTATTCGGCTTCCATGGGTTCAAACATATCTTTTGGCGCACCGCAAGCAGGGCAAACCCAATCGGCTGGAATGTCCTCAAACTTGGTTCCCGCAGGAACATTGTTGTCTGGATCACCAGCTGCCGGGTCATAGATGTAACCACAAACTTTGCATCTGTACTTCATCCTGGCCTCCCTGGCATCATGGCAGCGATTCGAACCGATGATATAGCCCATCCATGAGCAGTGTCAACTCAAAACCTTAAGTGGTTTGTGCTTGACAGTCAGGATTGTCGTGTGATTACTATTCTCAAGTCAGGTCGCATGTCCTTAATGAAAGGATGAAGATGCGAACGGTGACATTGGCCATAGCAATTATGACCAGCCTGGTTGCATCAGCTGCGATTGCAGAGGATGTTGACTCAGTCTCAGTCCCTCCACCAGCTGATTTGAGAGCATATGATACACCCAGTGATCATGGTGGAAGTATAACCATTGAGTGGCACCTGTCCCCGTTCGATGGCGGCAAGAGAGACATTGTTACAGGGTATCGTATTGTTCGCTACGCAGGCACTTCGGATACCGGTCGGGTGATTGCGGAGGTACCTAAGGGAACGACTACTTATGTGGACAATAGAGCAAAAGATCATCTTGAGTATTACTATCATGTGATTGCCCTTGCGGGAGAAGCCGAAAGCACTCCTGCAGTTGCGGGCCCAGTACGTTCAAGCCAGCAATGGTTTGATCGCACAAGGGCTAATCTCATGGTAATT
>JALGWB010000098.1 GCA_025774405.1 bacterium | reverse complement strand
ACAACCCTTTGAATCACGTTGCCTTCAAAGACAAAAGCAACTCGGTCGCCAAAGTAGTACCACGTATGAACTCTACCGTTTCGGAGGGTCTCATCAGGTCTGCCGTAGATTCTGGCAACTGAGTACTGCAGACTGTTCTCGCCGTGTTCGCCAGCAATTTGCTCAGCGAATTCACGATCCTTGGAAATCTCCACCATGTCTTGTCTCACCTCACCAATCGGCTACCTGCTGAGCCAAGGCATGGGGCTTTCCCTTTCAGACTACCGATATTATATCACAGACGGCCATATTCAGTCAAGTCTGATGAACCAGGGGGTGTGTTAGCGGCGTTATCTCAGGGGGTTGCAGGGTGGCTAACCGGGATCTTTACCTGCCGCAAGCCTCGTCCTTGTCAGGTGCCACGCCTTGAAGAAAGCCAACGCCGTCTTGCGATAGTATGGCAGCTGGCGTTTTATCTGCTATTTATTGCGTATGATTCTGTAGATTCTATAATCACTGTTGTCGAAGACAAGTCTGAATGTTTCAGGATGATCCTCTACGACTGCAGGTTCTATCAACGGAGTCCACGATTGTGGGAAGTCCTCCCCAATGGCTATTACAATATAGGTTCCATGCGAATTGACTATTCTGTCGAAATCTCGAACGAGGACTGATCTTCTATCAGTGTATAGCGCCATGACTCGTGGTTTCTGAAAGATAATCACATCATCGTGTGAGGTGCTGCTCCGGATATAGTCGAACATTTCTGTGCTTGTCCTTGTATAAGGTCCATTGATCACGTTTGACTTGCCAGAGATGGGATACTGATAACAGGTATAGGCTATCCCCGCACACGACCCCAGTATCACAACGAAGCAAAAAACATGAAGAAGATTGACTCCCATCGGATTGTACTTTGCGGGTATGATGTCCGGTGAAATTCGAATCCGGCATAATCCAACGAAGACGAAATAAATGTAAAAGGGCAATATCGGCAGTATGAAACGCAGTCCCTGCCTGTACGGCCAGAAGACCAACATTATTACTGTGAAAACCATGAAGACCAGATATAGATAGTCGGTCTTTATATTTTTGATCATTCCGAGAAGTGCAAATGGAATAGTAATCCCGTAGAGTACTATGGAACCGGTTAGAGGACCGAAGAGGGCAGAAGGCAAAAGAAAGTAATAATAGATATTGTAGAGAAAGTTTTTCAAACTCAGGCCGGAGACCATTTCGAAATAGGAGGCACTGCCAAATGGGGTGATGATGCCTGAGATCGCCACAAGAATCAGGAAGACTATGTAGGGGACAAAATTGAGCTTATTGGATATCAGGAATGAAAGCGGATTTCGTTTTGAAACATTCCTGTCAGCGAGGTATTGACAGACCAGCAATGTGGGAATCAGTACTATTGCCTGTGAGCGGACATAATATGAGAAAAACATGAAGAAACCAAGCAGTGAATAGCTAACCGGTCGGTTGACCCAGATCCTCCTGTTTACAACTATTCGCTGTATCAACAACAATGTGAATAACGAGAAGAGGAAAAATGGCATATCTGACAGCACCTTGTCCTTGAACAGGAAGAAGTAACGGTTGAAGGCAAATACCAGTACTATCAACAATGCCTGGGTATGTGTGAGCCTTTCTCTGAAGAGCAGGTAGATGACCACCAACGACAGCAGAAAGAATAGACTAACATATAGCTTCATAGCAAACATGTCGAGACCAAAGATGGAATAGATGGGACTTAGCAAAAGAGGAAATCCCCAGGGATACAATCTTGGTCCCACATGTTCGGTCGACATGTCGTAGGTGTAATTTGAATAGTTCACAACCTTCTCGACAGTTCCCTCGGCCAACGCCTTCGCCTGTGCTATGTATTGGGCGAAATCTCCTCCCCATTCATGTCCATCCCTAAATGTGGCGAAATACATTGCCGCTGTTATCCCGATCACGATGAAAAGCAACAAATGCGTATGCCACTCTTTCAGCGTCTTCAAGTCAATCTCCCCCTTTCCGGATGAGCCCAAATGTGCTCTGACAGTCGTTGCCTCTTGATCTCAATGAAACTATGAACATCATCGTGTACAGCCTTCCAGGCCGGAGCTCTTACTTAAGTCTACACTAGGGTCCATTGTTGTTCCAAGCCCAAATCGAAGTCTCCTTTGGTCCTGTGCCGTCTGCCTGGTTTTTCCCCTTTTCCGCAGCACCGCTTGGGTGGCGTAGGTATGCCATCGCCGAAGCCTGGTCTCACAGGGAGTCGTGAAGACATGAACCCGCGATTCACCTGGAGGCTTATGAAAACCTTCGATGATGCCGAATAAGACCACAGGGCTTGACATAACTCTCGGGCATCCTTAGGCTTGGCTCAAATAACCCAGCCTGGAGGTCAATTTTGGCTGAGCGAGTCTTCGTGACAGGTGGAGCCGGCTATGTTGGTTCGGTTTGCGTTGAATATCTGGTCGAACATGGCTATGAGGTGCTTGTCTATGACAATCTCTCAAGCGGTCATAGTGAAGCTTTGGTCCAGGGAGCAAAGATCGAGCAGGGAGATCTTGCAGATAGAGTTCATCTGACTAAGGTCTTGAAAACTTTTGAGCCGGATTTCGTCATGCATTTTGCAGCAAGTTGCCTTGTTGGGGAATCCTTCAGGAAGCCACTTGCCTACTACCAGAATAACATTGTCAACGGCCTCAATCTGGTGAGCGCAATGCTTGATCTCGGAATAGAGGCACTTGTCTTCTCGTCATCCTGTGCTGTCTATGGTGAACCCAGAAGCATCCCCATGAAGGAGGATGACCCGAAGGAACCGATAAACCCGTATGGAAAGACCAAACTTGCGTTCGAGTTCCTGCTTGAGGACTGTGATAAGGCATATGGCCTAAGGAGTGTTTCGCTACGCTACTTCAACGCTGCCGGAGCAACTCGACTTCTGGGTGAGGATCACGATCCCGAAACCCATATCATACCCAACGTAATCAAGGTCGCCCTCGGGCAGGCTGCTCAAGTCACTGTCTTCGGCAATGACTATCCTACCCCAGATGGGACCTGCATAAGGGACTTTGTCCATGTCAGTGATCTGGCTGTCGCCCATGAGAGGGCACTGGATATCCTCAGGCAGGGCAGATCCGAAAGGCTCAATCTGGGGAATGGAGAAGGATTTTCTGTGCTTGATGTGATCAGGGCAGTCGAGCAAGTCACCAGTAAGCAGATTCCCTTCACCATGGGTAGGCGACGTAGGGGTGACCCGGCTGTGCTTGTGGCCAGTGCTGAAAAGGCAGCCAGAGAACTTGGCTGGCAACCGGCCCATCGTTCGCTTGAGGATATAGTTGAAACTGCCTGGAAGTGGCACAGGGAGCATCCATATGGGTACAAATCTTGACAGTCAGGCCGAGATCGCTGATCTCAGGCGCCGAATTGAGGAGCTTCAACAAGCCAATCACTCGATGCGCCTGCTCATCGAAATGCTTTCATATCTTCAAGCAGCAGAGGATCTCGAAACCACATTACGGATCATTCTGACATGCGTAACATCAGGCTATACTCTTGGCTTTAATCGGGCATTCTTGTTTCTGCATGATGACGGAAAGCTTACCGGAGTGATGGCTGTTGGACCAGGTGATGCAGCTGAGGCAGGCAAGATCTGGCGGGATCTTGAGGTCAGCACGAATGCGCTTGAAGATGTGATTGCAACCTGCAGAATGGGCGGGAGCTATGGTGATCGCCATCTCACTGAGCTTGTCAAAAGCATTGTATTCGATGTTGGAACAAATCCAAGTATCCTTGCTCGCTGCGTTTCAGAGTGTGTCCCCTTCGTGATGGAGGATGCATCCTGCCTCGCACCCGGTGACGTCGTAAACAAACTTGAACCTAAGGCTTTTGCCTGCGTCCCTATGGTAAGCGGATCAAAGGCCATAGGTCTCATTCTTGCGGATAACAACATAACGTGCAAACCACCAACCGAGGAGCAGGTTAACCTGCTTAAGATGCTTGCCTGGCAGGCCGGGCAGATTGTCGAGAAGGCCAGATATCAAGAGGATATCAAGCGCAGGTTGCAGGAGCTTTCAACCCTCAACGAGGTGAGCAAGGGTATTCTTTCAACAACCGATCTCGAAGCGGATCTTACGCTGATCGCCAGAATCTCGGCCCAGGTGCTGAATGCCAGAGGGGCTGTTGTCAGACTCGTTGACGATGGGAGCCTGGTCACAAAAGCTGTCTATAGCCGAACGCTTGCTGACGTAACACCTGGGGGTGACGAGTGTGCCGATGCTATTGCCGAAAGGGTAGCCAGTGAAGGCTTGCCCGCCCTGATAAACAATGCTGGCGAACCTGACTTCCAGCCGGGATCGGGTTACAGACAGAATCTCATGTGTGTACCGCTTTCAAAAGCAGGCAAGACAATCGGTACCCTGACAGTCTTTGACAAGATGTCACCTGAGTCACTTGGGGATAGTGGTTTTACGAAGGAGGATTTTCGCTTTCTATCGGTCTTGGCTGGGCAAGCTGCCATTGCTATTGAGAATGCGAAGATGTTCGAGAGGCTAAAGCAGAAGGAGGAGCACATCAAAGAACTGCATCGCCACCTGCTGCGTTCCGAGAGGCTTGCTGCTCTTGGTGAAGTCAGTTCCCAGGTTGCTCATGAGATAAGGAATCCGCTTACAGCGATAGGTGGATTCGCTCGATCGATCAGGCGTAACATGGAAGAAGACAATCCCGATGCCAAGGCTCTTGATGTGATAATAAGTGAGACAGCGCGGCTCGAAAGGATCCTCAACGAGCAGCTTTCCTTCGCCAAGCTGTCACCACCTAACCCCAAGTTGGAAGATATCAACACTGTCATAAGTGAAACGCTTCAACTTCTCAGTGAGGCGATTGCCTCAAGGAAAGCAAACCTTGAACTTGATCTGAGTGAGGACCTTCCACACGTTTACATAGATGCCGACAAGATGAAGCAGGTATTCATAAACCTCATGCAAAATGCGCTCGATACTATAGATGAGGGAGGCAGGATAGGTATAGGGACTAATAGATTCGACCGAACGATTGAGATTCGGTTCGCGAATGACGGTCCACCCATACCGAAGCATTTACTGGATAAACTCTTTGTACCTTTTGCCACAACGAAGGCCGGTGGTTCAGGGCTTGGACTCGCCATCGCATACGAGATAGTTTATGAGCATGGTGGAACCATTGATGTGCGTAGTGAGGAAGGGATTGGTACGATCTTCCTGATCACTTTACCACTCGTCATCGACGGTGATCGGCGCAAGGGTCCGGTAGATCGTCGTAGCCAGATTCGTGATAGACGCAGAGGAAGGATGCCATAGCGGGAGGAGTGAGATGGCTCGAATCCTTGTAGTTGACGATGATAACAGCTTGAGGATGCTCTATGAGAGAGAACTTGCCGGGGATGGACATCATGTGACAACTGTGGGTTCAGGGAAGGATGCACTGAAGTGTCTCGAAAGTAGCCCGCCGGATCTTGTGGTGCTCGACATCAAGATGGAAGGGATGGATGGATTGACTGTTCTGGATGAGATAATGAAATACGATAGCACCATCCCCGTTATTCTTAATACCGCATATTCAACCTTCAAAGCTGATTTTACAACCTGGAATGCGGATGCATATGTTGTCAAGTCGAGTGATCTCAGCGAGCTTAAACGGGCGATAGACGAGATTCTGCAGGCTCGATAGGCTACCTTTCACTTGACATCGCCGGTGCCTCGAGATAACTTCATTTTGAGTGGACGCGGTAGCTCAGCTGGTAGAGCACAGGACTGAAAATCCTGGTGTCCTCGGTTCGACTCCGAGCCGCGTCACCACGATCCTGCTGGTGTAGCTCAGCTGGTAGAGCAACGCACTCGTAATGCGTAGGTCAGCGGTTCGAATCCGCTCACCAGCTCCAAAGCTTCGAGGCGTTGAGATTGCGTCGAGTTGTTCTGTTCATAGCGATCGCTGCAGCCGCCGTACTCCTGATTTCGTCCATAAGGCTCGTAAGAAGCGACGAGATTGCCCTCGTTCGTAAACACGGCGATCTGAAAAGCCTTGGGCCCGGAATCCACTTCGTATCCCCCTTTGGCTACTTCAAACGCTATCATCTCAGCGAGACATACTCCCTTGCTGGTGACAGGGCACTGACAATAAACCTCGGCCGTGGCACAGCGCTATCCTGTGATTGCGAGGTAGATGTAGAGTATTCCCCTGATGGAATCCTGGACCTCGAGAGTCGGTATGGTGGTGAGGTCTGGGATCGGCTGCTATTGCCCCTTCTGCGGCGTGAACTGAAAGCCATCGCTCAGGAGAGTCCGAAGCCGGATGAGTTGAATCTCAAGGAAGCTGCCCGGGCGATTCAATCGAAGATTGCCAGCGAGACTCAGATGCTGGGGATAGCAATTGCAGATCTCAGACTCAGCAATCTGCGTAAGACCGAAACAATTCCGAGGGATCTCAGGCGTAGTGGCGGTGTCAAGGTTTTCGTACTGGGATTGGATGCATTTGACTGGCTTATTGTCGAGAAGGTTAGCAAACGGTACAGCCTCAAGAACATCGATCACCTCAAGCAGGATGGCGCCTGGGGAAATCTCAGATCGATCGAACCACTCATATCTCCGCTGATATGGACGACAATGGCAACGGGTGTGACGCCTGACGTCCACGGCATAACCGATTTTCTGATAAGGGACGAGGAAACCGGCCAAGATGTTCCAATAACAAGTACGATGCGCCGGGTACCTGCAATCTGGAATATGGCCTCGTTTCTTGGTCTATCAAGCGGGATCATTGGATGGTTTGCGACGTATCCCGGCGAGGAGGTTAGTGGATTTATCGTCAGCGATCGGTTTGCTCATCACATGTTCGATCCGTCATGGAAGATGGGACACGGCCATTCCGCTATTCCAGGATTGACCTTTCCTGAAACCTTGTACACCGAGATAGAATCACTTTATGTTGAACCTGATGCTATCTTTGATGAACTCCATGATTTCATAAATGGTGACCTTGGCAAGCTAAAGGCTGTCTATGATCCAGATGACCCTGTGAGTAGTCTGAGGGTCGCGCTTTCATCCTTCGAAACCTACAAGCAGGTCATGAAATACCTTTATCCCAAATATCAGCCTGACCTCTTTGCCATATATTTCTCTTTCACAGATGATGCTGGCCATCTCTTCATGCGATATATGGATCCACCGACGCAAGGGGTAACGCCATCAGAGGCTAAACGCTACGGTGAGGCAATCTACCGAACCTATCTTGAAGCCGACCGTCTCATCGGTGAAGTTCTTGACATGCTTGACGATGATACTGTTTTGCTGATTGTTTCCGATCATGGCTTTAAGTCAGGGGATATGAGACCCCTCAGCGATTCGAGAATGGGATTCGGGCAAGCTCCTGATTGGCACAGGATAAACGGCACGATTGTCCTTTATGGGCGTGTCAT
>JALGWB010000097.1 GCA_025774405.1 bacterium | reverse complement strand
ACCACGGAGCCAATCCAGACCTTGAGCACAAAAGGTGAGATCCGAACCGCTACCATCACCGATGCGACCGCCCCAACAACCGCACATGATGACAATACGGCCGCAACTTTCCTATCTATGGAATTCCTTGAGAAATTCACGTTCTCCAAGCTGTGGTGATAGGAGGCTGCCAGGATACCCGTGACGAATTCCGAAAGAAGTACAGCCGGTACAACCTGCAAAGGCTCGAAACCAAGCAGCAGTAGGATTGGGGTCAGAGTTGTGCCATAACCCATCCCAAAGGTTGAATCGATGAATTCACATACCAGGGCAAGTGGAATAACCAGTAGATAATGCACAGGCATCGCTGACCTCCATGAACCTTGCTAAATCACATCCGAGAGTTTCAACCGTTCCAACCTCCTTGCAGCGTAGTCACGGATTTCCTTGAATATCTTCATGATTTTCTTCTCTCGCATTAGTGGGGTCTCAGAAAAAAAGTACATGCTCACGGCCTCAGTTGGGGCAAGCGCGCCGTCCATCAACCTTATTACGCTGGCAACGCTGATTTTGGAAGCCGGCATGGCAAGAGCATACCCACCTCGTGCACCTCTCCGCGTTCTCACGTATCTGCTCTGCTTGAGAATGTGAAGCAGATGCTCAAGGTATTTCCGCGGTAGATCATATGCCTTGCATATTTCATCAATCCTGACAAACTTCCCCTCACCTCGCCTTGCAATATAGATCAGCGCAAGAAGAGAGTATTCACTCTTCGTTGTGAGCCTCATGATGCCTCCTTTCTCTACTTTGCCTATTATTTCCACCAACTTAGTATAGATTATACAGCATCCCTATCACGTCTGTCAAGCCGGATTTGTCCAACGATGGAGGATCATGGGATGGTGAGCTCTGCGCAATAAACCCAGATGGCTCTCTCAAATGGACTTATACTACAGGAGACATTGTGTACTCTTCTCCTGCAATAGGCTCTGATGGCACCATTTATGTCGGATCAGGGGATGGTCACCTCTATGCAATCCAGGGCACGGGCGGACTTGCGTCAACTCCCTGGCCGATGTTTCGCCATGACCTAAGGCACTCAGGTCGCTTCGGCGCCCCATAGGTGAAACCCATACACTTTCCAAAAATGCCCGATGCGCTACGGGCGATTGGGCTTATGGATTCTGCATTGACGAGCTCAATCTCTTTGATGATGCAGACCTTGCTCTCTGGACGTCTGAGCATGGCTATCAAGTTGTAAGCTATCCGGCTGGAGGATAAATCACATCAAGTGATCATCGGGAAAGTGAAGGTCACAGAGGTAATCTTCATGCTCCGCGCTACGATTTCCCGGGTCGTCTCGCTGTCAAGGTGCGTCCCCTCCATCCTGAGGATCTTTCCGTCGTGCATGGTTACCTCGACGTGGGTTTCATCTGATAGGCGATAGATCACAGGAACCTGGCAAAAGGTGAAGGCCAGGCTCCTGCTCGGCATTCGAAGTGATTGCTTCTTGCCATTTACATCGATATAGGTGAATTCACTTTCTGACGCCAGAAACTCCTCTTTGCGAAGCAAACCCGGCCTAAAGTGTACCTTGCCATCCTCTACACATACCCCGAGCTCGAGCCAGCGTGCGAGGATTTCCTCCTTTACCTGCCCGCTCAAGCCAGGCTGTTTGGCTCCGCCTTCTGCAGGCGTATGCGAGTAAGGATCACGTGGGAGAGCACCGAATTCAGCGGGTGTCTTGGTAAATCCCATGCCTGATCTTATCTCGTTATAGCAACCCTTCAACTCTCTAAGGAGATCCGTATCTGCACCATCCCGAACTGCCCTGTGATAGGCTTCAGCCACGGCTAACAAAAGCTTGCCAACCATGTGCCAGTATATACAACCTATGCCCTCATAGGCATACATTGCACCCGATCTTCCCGTGAACTCCTTGTGTTGGAAGACGTCCTCGTAGACCTCAAGGAGCGTCTCAATCTCTCGGTCTGGCAGACGATCTGCGATTCTTGCCCGCAGAGCACGCGCATTATCCAGATCAGCATTGAAGTGAAGTTTGCCTTCCTCATCTCTGACGACTGTAGATCTGTCGCCCTGTGTGACCAATCTGGAAAGCTCAGGACACCTTTGAAGAACACTCTCTGGTAGGTTATTTCGCTCAAGGAAACCGGGCAACTTTTTAGCAGGATAAAGGAGGTGGGTTCTTTGATCCTCGCGATAAAGCAGGCTCCTTCGAAGTGCCTTCAGGACTTTAACAACCTCGCCATGACTTAATACGCCACTGCTAATAGCTGCAACCTGGCCCTCCAGCATCAAGGGAAGACGCGTGATACGTGCACTACCCTCCTCAAGATGAAGGATGTTATAGGCATGGAAGAGCCCATCATCGCGCTTGTTCTCCTGAACTGTCCTTAGAGCCAGCGTTTGAGCTTTCTTGAGGAATTCAACAATCTCCTTCCTCTGAGCAGACGTGGTTTCACCAAGTCCTTTGGAGTAGACGCTTAAGCGATATCGGGAAAAAACCTCACCTATAGCATCCGTGAACTGTCGCCGTGAGCGGTCTGACCATTCAACATCGCTGAAGTCATCAAGTGTGGCAGTAACCTGTCTAAGCCAGGTCACGACCTCTTGAGACATGAGGAATCTTTCGGCGCCCTTCTCGTAGATTTGCCTGCAGAATTCGAGGTGCCTTACGAGATAGCAGGTTGTAACAACTGAAAGTCCATACCCAGCCAGGGCATTATTGGCATCGTTCCACTCGGGACGAACGGTGTTCATCCAGATGCCACCACCCGGCACAAGGCAACAAATCTTGGCAAGGATTGGCACAAGCAGTTTCCCGGCAAGGCTAACATTGTGAACGTGCCCGTGTTTGTGTAGGAGCCTCCCATCCGTACCCTCGCTCTCAACGCGTGCAAGAATCTTGCGATGTTGCTGCCAATCGAACTCAATGGTGTGTTTGGGATCCTTGACGATTTCAGCGTAGGACTTAAGCCGGTAGGGTACATCTGCATATGAGAAAAACCTCTCGCTGAGGAGGCTTGTTAGCCTTCCTGGATAGTGCGCTTCAAGTAGCTCCATAAGCCGTAAGAGATAGACGATTTGATGATCGCCCCAATAGCCCACCGAACTCCACGGATTACCAGAATCGGGAACCTCCCAGTCGATGCCATCCCTTGCAACACGGTATGGATTGAAGCCATCAACCGTTGAGGCATTCACAAACTTGGCTATTATCGGTTCTAACAGCAAAGGAAAGCTTCGACAGAGGGCCTCCCAGTTCTGGAAAATGTCCCTCCAGTTGCCCTGATAGCTGTAAAGAAAGGAGCCGTCCGCTTTTCGTACATCGATTGAAAACCGATTCCAGGGTCGTGATGGATCACCGTGGCGACGCGAGAAGGTTATGGGCAAGTATTCATAACATAGCCTGATGAGATCAGGATCACCATCATCACGCGCCCGCTTGTGAAGCTCAGGAAGATCTGTTCCACCAGGAAGCTTCTCGACCCACTGACGGTAACGCTGCCAGACGGCTCTGTTGCGGACATAGATGAAGTCGAGAAGGTCATCTTTATCAATCCTGTATCCATTGGGAGGTACTCCGCCACGTGCTATGTTGTAAACAACATTGGAAATGTGGTGTCCTGTCGTAACGTCATCCCCACTAAGCTGGAAGCCGTCTGCACAGGCAATCAACCTGGCAACCCTCTGCCTGCTTGAGGCGATGTCCTTCTCGATTTCACCAGAGATACCACGCGAGACTGAAGCCCTCAGGGAAACAACCTTTGCATGGTCACAAAGGGTATCAACTCCGATGACCCAGCCCGTCGAACCTTTGGCGTCAAGCTTCAACGTCTTACTCAAAAGATACGAGAGTCGCTTGCCCTTCAGCGTAAGCCGAGCGGGAAGGCTTCCTGTTCTTATGAATTGGCTTATCACAGTTCCATCCAGACAAAGCTCAACATCCTTAAGTCCGCTTTGCCAGGCAACGGTGGCATAGAGTGCTTCACTTGGTTCAGGCCTATCAACGATATTTGAGGTAAGGCTTAAGATGGCAAGCCCCGTTTCCGGGTCGCATTCACCGTACTTATAAGCATCGGCAAGGCAGCTAAGACTCTCCTGAAGTACCTTGGTAACACCAGGTGGAAGCAGATTGAGTAAGCCATCAAGGATTTCGAGATTACGTTCCTTAGAAGTAAGATTGGCTATCTCAACAGTTCTTAGCCAGCCAAGTCGCCTGCCCGGATGCCAACAATAACGAAAGACCAGCCCAAGGCTGCGATTGATCTCCTCAAACCAGAGGTCACATCCGAGAAGGTTCTTGTACAGGCATCGCTTGATCTCATAGCGCTCGTGACCATCATCGCTAAAAGGCTGCCATATGAAAACCTGATCCCCTTCGGCGCACCTTATGACCGTGCATGGTCCAGTATCCCTGTGGCAATTGTGAAGCTTATCAACAGTTTGATATGGAAATATGGCAAAGTCGGCACTTCGTCTACCTGCAGTAAGCCCCCCTTTGGAAGACACATACATCCAGAGATCACAATCACTCAGCAGGCTTATGAGAAAAGGTTCAAGACCATCGTAGTCGCTTATGCAATAATAGCGTCTGTCTTTGAACTCAACTATCCTGCCTTCAACTGAGAGATTAACTTGAGGCAAGCTCTCCAGTCCAATTCTAATCCTGTCCGTCATAATGATATCCCCCGGAAACGAGGGTTAAACCTTCTCTCGACGGATTCTATCAAAGTGACTACAGGCATTCAAGTTGACACCAGGCAAGCTGCTCGCTTGACATAACGAAAAGCCTAAGCGTAAATTGAGTTGATGAATGCCATCAGCTTAGAACATTTGCATCAAAGGAGGCAAATCTATGGAAATCAGAAGAATTGCAATTCTCCTCTTAGCAACGCTTACACTTGTCTGTTTGGCAGGCTGCACAAGGGAATCTGGTGGTCTCGGACCTGCTCCAGTGAGTACAGATCCCGTTGTATTCGATGATAACTTCAGTGTGGGTGTTGACTTCCAGGCCTTCCTCTGGTCGGACTACTACGCTCTTACCCAGGATCCCGAGGGTGGACTTGACGGTTCAAACGCACTAAAGGTGAATGTGCCAGGTCCCGGCTCTTTTGCAGGTGGTGCCTTCGTATGTTCCGAGCCACGCGACCTTTCGGGCTACAACGCCCTTACTTTCTGGGCACGTGCAAGTCGCCCGGAGACCTTTGATATAGTGGGAATTGGAAATGACAACACAGGTGCATCGAAGTATGAGGCGAGCTGGCGAAATGTTGAGCTCACAACGGAATGGCAGAGATATATTCTTCCCATCCCTCTGCCAGCAAGACTCAACCTGGAGAGAGGTCTTTTCTTCTTCGCAGATGATGTGGGAAACGCAACAAGCGGCTACGAGATGTGGTTCGATGAGATACGCTACGACACGGTCAGTGTCATATCCGATCCAAGACCGTCGATGGACGACCAGCAACTCACCACATTCATTGGAGGCACAGTTAACGTCACCGGTACGAAGGTCATTTTCAACGTTGGTGGAGTTGATGAGACGATTGAATGTATGCCCGGATACTTCACTTTCTTCTCATCCAATGATACCGTAGTCACAGTTGAAGACAATGAGATAAGAGCAGTCGGAAGCGGCACGGCCGTCATTACTGCGAAACTGGGAGACATCGATGTCGAAGGTGAAGTCACCGTTGAGGTTGTCCCAACACCACCGACACCTGCGCTCACGCCAAGTCTTCCACCCGAAGACGTCATCTGTCTTTATAGCGATGCCCCCGGATATGTGAATCATCCGGTCGATACGTGGGCGGCTCCTTGGGCATGGGCATCGCAAGGGGTTAGCGACATTGAGATCGACGGTGACAGTGTTAAGGTCTACACCAATATGACTTCCTTTGTCGGCATAGATTTCTCATCAAACATAGTAGATGCCTCTGCCATGACCCATTTCCACATGGACATATGGGTTCCCGAAGGCAACGTGTTCAAGGTGAAGCTTGTTGACTTTGGTGAGGACGGTGCTTATGGCGGAGCTCCTGACAGTGAGCATGAGCTTACCTTCAACGAATCTTCAATACCACCCATTGTCAATAAGCAATGGATAAGCCTTGATATCCCGCTATCAGACTTTGTGAGGTTGATGAGCACCGAACACCTGGCTCAGATAATCCTTTCAGGAAGCACGAGAACCATATTCCTGGACAATGTTTATTTCCACAAGTAAGCTCTAACCAACTGGCATAAGCGTAGCAAAGCGGGGGAGGTTTGCGTGAATACCTGGGTCGAGATATTGGGCCGAAGGAAATCGGCTTTTGCCATCGCAATGCTAGCCTTCTTGAGTCTGGGCGGTAGATGCAGCAACGACGCAGTCGAGATGGGGCTTATCTGGGAGGATGACTTTGAAGGACCAGCCGGCTCCCTCCCGGACCCGACTAAGTGGCGCTTCGACATAGGAACGGATTGGGGAAATGCTCAGCTCGAATATGATACTGACAGACCCGAGAACGTCTCACTCGATGGCCAGGGGCACCTTGCAATCATAGCACGGAAGGAAAACTACCGAGGCAGACAATATACCTCGGGTCGCATAAACACGCGTGACCTATTCGAGCATACCTACGGCCGATTCGAGGCTAGAATCCGCCTACCGATAGGTAAGGGCATCTGGCCTGCCTTCTGGCTCCTCGGTGCCAATTTTGATGAAGTGGGCTGGCCTGACTGTGGAGAGATAGATATAATGGAGTATCGTGGGCAAGAACCCAATATCGTCCTCGGTAGCCTTCACGGACCTGGGTATTCCGGTGGCAACGCGCTTGGCGATAGGTTCAGGCTGAGCCAAGGAACCTTCAATGACGATTTTCATGTCTTCGCGATTGAGTGGAATCCCTCGAGCATAACCTGGTATGTTGACGGTGTGGCATATCAGACACTTGAAACCCGCGATTTGCCTGATGGGGCAAGATGGGTCTTTGACCACCCCTTCTTCATAATTTTGAATGTGGCCGTAGGCGGACACTTTGTTGGTCCACCTGACTCTACAACAGCGTTTCCCCAAACTATGCTTGTTGACTGGATCCGTGTTTACGGAGGAACGTGATGAAGGGGCACGCTCGCCTTTGGGTTGCCTCAATATTCTCGCTCCTAATTCTCACCCTACTGGCCTGTAGTGATCATACGCAGGTGATGCCCGAAGGCGTACTCGTTGTTTCTCAGGAACAACAGGCTTCATGGATAAGAAACTTTAACCCTCTGACAACTGCAGCAGCAGCTCGCTGGCCTACGCTTGCAGGGATTTACGAACCTCTCTTTGTCTATAACAGTGTAAAGGCTCAATATGTGCCGTGGCTAGGACTCTCATATCGGTGGCTTAACGGCAATCAGGTCTTACGTGTGGAGACGCGTGATAGTGTGCTTTGGTCAG
>JALGWB010000096.1 GCA_025774405.1 bacterium | reverse complement strand
GAAATCGGATCGAATAAGAGCTGAGATACGGGATATGGGAATAAGAGATCTCGTAGGCGCGGCTTGCAACAAACGATGTGTCAACCAGTGCCCGAAGCTCATAGGCATCGGGCGGCACTTCGGTGGCAAGTCCGTCTTCCACGATTTCAATCCTGACATTCACGATGGCCTCTTCGTCACGTACATCGGCAAGCAAACCGAGCGTATCGAAGACGGCACCTTCAAACACGTAGGTCTCATCGAGCACAGAATCACCGAGGCTTACCGTGAACCTCGGAGGTCCCATATCTATAATCATGGCCGGATCACCGAAAAGGATATATCCACGTATCACTGTGTACTTGCCAAACCGTAGCAGCCCAGAAAGCGCAGCCTCTCCCAGAAGAAGTCTTGCAGGAATGGGGTTGCCATGGGGATCGAAAGCTTCAAGATCGCCAAAGAGTGCCTTAGCCATGATGATATTGAGACTCTTGTTATCACTTATGAATTCTCCACAGGAGCTTGCAAGCGAAGCACAGCCAGCGCCATTGGGATTGATCACGAACTTCTCACCAATGGCATCACCAATTGCGGGAGCAGGTTCAGCCCTGACCTGAAAGTCTGACATCCAGCAGCCAAATCCGAGAAATATGAAAGGCTTGTCAGCATTTGAAAGATCCCTTATGTCTCGGTAGGACGTTCCATAGGGAGTATCATAATCCAGCACAAGCCATTCGTGTGTAAACTGCTGGCGATTTGCGTGACCCTGGAAGTTGAAGATCAGGGCTCCGTCGTTGAGGAGTGAAGTCAGCTCTGGTGTGCAATTCCTTCTGGTGAAGCTCACCGTCGTTCCACCAGAGACACATTGTCCTGTCTGGCGTTTCTCAGGCTGGTCGTCAACAAGGCATCTCTCAAGATAGTACTTTACTGTATCGGGGCTGACCGGCGCCCTCAAAGCAACTGCAGCCACACTATCACATGCATCCTTGAAAGCCTTGTTGGAAGCTCTCGGACACCATGTGTCATAGGCATCGTCTGCAACAAGTAGCAGACGCTTCTTCCAGGGATCACTTCCTTCATAGGTCTCGAACTGAAGTATCTTTGCTATCGCTCCAGCCGCCTCCTCATCGCTTCCAACGGGCAGTCTCCCTATATAGAGATCTGGATACACATCATCCGGACCATCAACTGACACAAACCAGTGCTCGTTGGGACGGATATCGTAGTTTGGACTGTGCCCATCTATGTACACGTCATTGTGAGCAGGTAGATAGTCGATGTCACTTGGAGCCTGACTCTCATCCGGAGGCTGAAGCAGCAATCCCTTCCGATCAAGATTGGCATCCCCAACAAGGAGTACAAATGAAGAATTGCTGTTGAAGAAGCCATGCTTTATGAAGCGCTTTATGGCTACATCTGATTTCATCCCATTGCCAAAGTCATTATAGACTTCCTCAGCTGTAGCGACTGTCACGCTGTAGGTGATTTGCCGGTGCTCAATGAGGGGCACAAGCTCATCAACAAAATCGGGATGGCTAACCACGAGATAGTCACCGAGCGCCCCTCTGAGGTGTGGTGGATCAACCAGCGCAACCTGGTCCTCGTTGACATCGACAATGGCTTGAGTTGTTGCTGCTATGTAAGCGTGTGGCGAGGTGACGCTATCCTGGAAGGTGAATCTATACATACCGCCATCGGCAACAATCCTCTCGGCAATGTCCATCTTACGAACGTGAGCCAGATCAGTAATGTCATACAGAACGATATCCGAACTCGAAAAGCCGGTGACTTCGATTTCAATCTCACCACTGGCCTCTCCACCTGTAAACTCAAGCAGGTCGTCCTGAGCCTCGTATCTTCGTTCATAGAAAACCTCAAACCAGTCAAGCAAGTTGCCGGGCTTCCTATCTGCTGGAACCGAGCTTTCGAATCTGAAGGTATTGGTTCCCTCACACAAGAGCCCTGTAGGAATGGGTGTTGAGAACTGCCTGATACTCGGTACGCTGTTGATACGGACCGTACCAATCGGGGTGAGTGAACCGTCGCAACCCTTGATAGAAAGCTCGATATCTGCAATCCCTGGACCGGTGGAATAATAGTAGCTGACGAACTTCGTCTCGAGTGTGGCTGGCTGGTCTGACTCTAGACCAGGTAGATTGAATGTTAGGCTGCGGTGATGCCTCGCCCATCCAAAGAGGTCGAAAACGCCATAGGGTGGCATATTGACAAAAAACGAATCCTTCTCCACGTGGACAAAGTCAGTGAAGTGGGTTGGCCTTGCCGGATCAGATGCTTCTCTCCAGCCTGGCTTTAAATCGACTCTTCGGTGCTCCCCACTCCCCCACGAGAGCCAATACACATTTTTATCAAAATGCATGTCCTCATCGCCCTGGTAGCCAAACTCATCATAGAAATCTCGAGCGTAGAAGATTATATAGTCTCCCTGCGAGAAGGTCCCATCCTGGTCGCTATCGTCAATCTCTATTGCTATCTCTGAGATCTCGATGGTGTCTGGCGTTCCATCGTGGAATACGTCCCTGTAAAGCAAGATCTCATCGAGAGCAATGCCTGCCGGGAACCCAGCACTGTTGGCAGTCTCAAAGTCGAGTCTGTAAAGACCCGTCCTGTCAATGAGTATCTTGAGCCTGCTATTGGTGATACCTCTTAGAAGCAGTGACTTCCTCGGCCGCTCCCGCCAGTGTTGTCCTTGCTCATAATTGATGAGAATCCCTCTGTAGGTCCCCTCCCAATAAGCATCGGGCACAGCCTCGAGGCGCTGCGATCGTTCACGCTCGAACTCGAGGCGAACTTCGATTCGCTCCGCAATCCGAACCCTCGCCACAGTTGGCTCATAGATGAAAGGAGCAATGAAAAGCCTGATCACGCGCTGATTTCTCAACTTACCAGGACTGGCAAGCCAGGCAATCTGAGAAGGAAAACCTGACGGCTTCTCGTAGACGTCAGGGTTTTCCTCATAGGTATAGACTGGCAGGTGGTCTCTGCTTTCACCACCGGCAGCGACGAGGGGAACAGGTGCAATTCGAACTTGATCCACGACAATTTTCTCGTCTGTCGTCACTGAGGCTATGCGCACCTTACCAGGCAAAGCAACAAGCGTCGTATAGACTGGAATGTCTGGCTCACCGGGGGTTGCAAAACCAACAAGATTGTCTGCTGTTATGGCCTGGTAAGTCTTGCCATCGGTGCTGAAATCTTCGAGGCGATATTCATCAAGCCTGAGCTCGATGGTGAGGCTCTGCTCATCCTCACTTACGATTCTGGCTTCGACTTGAGCTGAGGCCACGCTCGCAGCTGAGCATAACGCAACAATAGCGACAAGAATAACAATACCTGGCTGACTACCGAACTTCGTTGCCGAGCTCATTGAGCAATTCCTCTGCCATTCTGCCCAGGTTAGCACTGTCGAGTTCGACCACTCTTCTTAGAAGTTGCCTGGCTGCCCCATCATCTCCCCTTGCCAGCTGAACCCTGGCCAAATGGAAGAGCCCTTCTGCATAATGCTTGTCGATGCTGATGGCTTCTTCAAGCACCTTCCTTGCCGCTTCAAGATCTCCCCTCAGGAAATGAATCCATCCAAGGGTATCCAAATAGATGGGATTTCGATCCTTCGACACAACCTCTGTGGCTATCTCGAGAGCCTTGTCTAGATGCTCACCCTGGATGGCATAGTACCACGCAAGACCATTTGCTATCTCAGCATCTTCGGGCTTTAGCTCGTAAGCCTTTTCATAGCTGGCTGTGGCTTTGACCGTATCACCGAGAGCGGCGAGCGCCTGCCCAAGATTGTAATAGGAGTCTGCACTATAAGGATTGAGTTCAATAGCTCTCTCAAAGCTCGACCTGGCAGTTTCATAGTCAGCCTCATAAAGGTAGGCAACCCCCATATTGTGGTATGCTGACCAGGTATCCATGTGCCTCGGTTCAACTGTAGCCTTCTCATATTCCTTGCGAGCGCCTTCATAGTCCGCGCTTGCCAGCAGCCTATCGCCATGATCAAGATGACGCTCCACATATTTGGATGCAACATAGGGGTCACCCGGAGCCATCTGGTAAGCCTGCTCACAAGCGATAAGAGCGGCGTCAAGGTCACCAGCGAGGTATTCGAGGGTTGCTCGCACAGTGATTGACCGAGCTATCATGTGCTGCTGAATAAGCCGGTTCAGCTCCCTGCCAAGGTGAGGATATTCAACAGGCTTCAAAATAGCAACCAGGTTTCGGAGATTCGCGACATGAGTTGCTTCCACCAACCTTCGCGCCGACTGATATTCGAGTAGCAAATTGTCATCCGTATGAATCTGAACATCACCCTGTGTGAACCTGCGAATCCCTGAGCCGTCTAGCAACAGGGCACTCAGGATGTCTTCGGGTCCGTCTATACCAACGCGGTAGAGATCCTCAGCAACGCTGGGTTCTGCCAATCTCCTGACAAAACTGCTATCTATGCGAATCGGGTCCAGTGCACCCACCATGATCAGATCGCCTTCATTTGCGAACCAAAGCGAACAATTCGGGAAGACAGACGCAAACGTCTTGAGTGCTGATCGGAGCTCATCAGGACCCATGTGGTAGGTATGCACCCATGCTGACATTACACCGTGAGGCTTAAGCCTTACCTTGGCAAGCTCAAAGAATTCTCGGGTGAAAAGGTCGCCCACACCAGATATCCAGACATTAGTCGGTTCAGATACAATCACATCATACTTCTGATCAAGCAGGGCAAGGTGGTTTCTTCCATCACCTGCAATGAGATTCACTCTGGGATCACGGCTACTGCTACGGGTAATCGAGTCGAAATAGGCGGCAGCCCGTATCACGTTGTCGAGAAGCTCGACACACTCTATGTGCTTGACATCATAGGTCTCAACTGAGCCAAGGCTGACTCCACTACCCAAGCCAATGACCAGCACAGTATCAGGCTGCGCATGGACGGCCATTGGCAGATGGGAGATGAGCTCCTGGGTAATCATATCGCTGCCGCTTGAAGCATCAGCCTTGCCATCGATTCGTAAGGTCAGGACATTCTTCATGCGGTCAACCGAAACAGTTGCACCTGGACCTTCGTCGTAGAAGAGCACGTGCCTCAACTCGAGACCTTGCTTGAAGCCTTCGAGAGTCTTATAAAGTGGCGCATAGACATAGACAGCGCTGGTCATTACCCTCTCATCCCAGCGTGGCGAGAAAATACTTGAAACAATGATAGCTGAGACAACAGCACCTACCCCGGCGAGTCTCAACCTCTGACTCACCTTCTCAGCAACTGTCAACCACAAAACCAGCCCAACTGCCACATATGTGGCTGAAACCACTATCATACCATTTTCAACGCCAAGGAATCTCAGAAGCAAGAAGCTCCCTATGAATGAACCGCATATTGAACCGATCGTATTGAAAGCATAAGCGGTGCCAATCCGCCCACCAACTCTGGCAAGATCTGTTGCATATATCCTTGCCACAAGAGGAAATGTCCCACCCATGAGGAAGGTCGGGACTATCATCAGGCTGAGTGAAAGCAGAAATTGAACCCAGATAACGTTTGTCCAGGTCTTGGGCATGGTCTCGTAGAGATGCATATATAGGAATGGCATCTTGCCAAAAAAGACTGTACTTGCAAAAACACAAAACCCGATAGCGATAACCAACCAGGCCAAGACCGTCCCTGGACGCCTGGTGCGCTGAGCAATCCTCGCAAAGATTGCACTTCCAATTGCAAGCCCAAGCAGAAAGGTAGTGAGCATAGTGGCCAAGGCATAGACAGTTGTGCCAACCACAAGAGTCAGAACACGGCTCCAGATAACCTCTGCCGAAAGAGCTGCCAATCCCGTACAGAGAAAGGCTACAAGCACAATTCTTTCCTTAACTGTGATCTCCTGCCTGGGTTGTACTTCTTTCTGAGCAGGCTGAGCCAACCTGCGCCGTCCCACGCCTCTTGAAAGCAGCAGGCTTGCGGCAAAGATGACTATATTGGCAGCAATGGCGACGTGAGTGGTCGAGCTCATACCCAGAGTTGGCATAAGCAGGAAGCCAGTAGCAAAGGTACCAGCAACCGCTCCAAACGTATTGATGGCATAAAGCCATCCGACCCTCATCGTGAGGTTCGAGAGATTGCGGGTCACGTATTTGCTCAGCACAGGAAGGGTTCCACCCATGAGCGTCGTAGGAACCAGCAGGATGATGAAGGAGAGCGCGAAACGCACAAGACTGAGGGCATAGAAATGCCTATGGAGCCCAGGGTAAACCGCTCTGTAGATGGGATTCAAGCCATTTAGAATCCAAGGAAAGCCGAGAGCGAACATCCCAATTCCCAGCTCAAGCAACCCATAGATAAGCACCGGGTTGCCTCGCCTGTCAATGATCCTCCCAAAAACATAGCTTCCCAGAGCGAGTCCTGCCATATAAGCCGCCAGCACAGTGCTAACAGCAAGTGAGGTTGCTCCAAAGCTGCGTATGAGCATACGGGTCCAGATGACTTCATAGGCAAGACTGGTCGCACCTGAAAAAAGAAAGAGGGCGAAAATTGGAAGAATATGCGACTTTCTAAAATTCGGCATCAAGTCTCCGGCATTGCCTCGTCACTTGAACATCAACATAGCAAGATAAGCACTGCTTTGTCAACCTCAAGCAACAGGCAGTACCGGAGACCCATTGAATTGCTGCTCCTTGTGCTACCTGAACATGCCCTTTATAGCACTCCACGTTGTCTGCTCTGTTGCGACCTGTCCGCAGGGATCGTCACCTTCCTGACCATTGGTTCCTGCGCAAGCGCTACCGACTGTCACATTGAGTTGCTTGGGGTCCTGACAGTCTGATACATTCGGACCCCCCATCTGAGCGTGCGGTACAACACAGATCGTACCGTAGGAATAGATCCAGCCAAAACCAGGTATGCAGACAGGATCTGAATGGCAGTCGAACCAGGTGTGCGAGATAGCATCGCCAGGATTCACAATGCTACCGATGACCAGATCACTGCAACTCGTAAACGCGCAGGTCGAGCCTTCCCAGGTCAATCCGTACTCTACACCAGTGTATTCCGTCAGGTCGAAGAAGACGGGGAAGAAATCGACATTGGTACCCGCATTGGTGGTGACAATATCCTGGCACCCTTCAATCACAGGAAAATTCTTGGTGCAGGATCTCGTCGAATGATCAAGGACATGAACTGCAACTTTTGCTCCAGGATTATTCCCACCGGCATATGCCAGGGTCCACAGACCCGCTGCCAGAAAGAAGCCAATTATCAATGTCCGTCTCATTTCCTTGCAACTCCTTTCACCTTTTGGATTCCTTTGAGAAATCTCAAACTTTACTCAATTCTGCCTTTTGATCACCTCCTTCGCTCTCGCGTCAACCTGACCAAACCCGTCTGAACCTCACACGTAGTTCCTATCGGCATCTCACCAGGGGCTGTTTAGACATGATTGCAGATGGAGGTGGACACTTAAGGATTCGTGGATCGAATCCGTGCGAAGGTGTAATCTGAGATCAAATCACCAACGGCGGGAAGCAGGGGCAAGTGTTGAGGACCGCAACCTTCATGCCAGAGGGGTCGGAATGCACGTTTTTGGCTCCGACCC
>JALGWB010000095.1 GCA_025774405.1 bacterium | reverse complement strand
AAAGCGCTTACCATCGGCTTCGACTGTCAAGAAGATATCCCGAAGATCCTGTGCGACCCCCTCGAAACGAATCCGTCCATCTGTGAGTTTGAAATTTCCGTAGAACTCCGGATCGCTCAAGGTCCCGGCAAGCCGAATATCTGCAGAATACCAACCTTTGCAAACCTTGAGTCTCGGAATGACCTCACATAGCAAGCCAAGATCGCCGTTGTCAGCCTTTATCCAGACATTCATGGGTGATTCAAGGATGGTGCTCCTGAACGGGAGTATTGAGATTGCGGCAGGAACCACGCCAGATATCTCTCCCCTTTCACCCTCCTCCCCAAATCCAAAGTGCGCTATGTTAAGCAAGGAATCTTCGTATATCACTGTCCATGTTATCTCTCCGAGGCTTACCCTGCCGTAAATTGCCTTCTTCAACCTGCCCTCACTTACAATCCTTGGGGAACTCTTGCTTCCGCTAATCGACATGGTCAGATCGGCATACCCATGGACTTTCTTAAGAGGTGGAAGAAGTGGTGAAAGAATCGAAATATCCATATCGTTTGCTTTGATTTCGAATTCACCAAGTTCCTGTATGAGCTCCGCAAGTGTCCCTTCCCTTTTGTGCGTGGCTATCGCTGCCGGGGAAAGGTCAACCGGAATAGAACCGACCAGGTTCACCCTGCCACCATTCTGCCTCAATTCGAGAGCATCAACACTCAAGACCTCGCCATCATACCTGAGGCTGCCCTTAACAGTTTCGAAGCCCACCCTGATCATTTCACCTCTGTCTATGCGGAAATCTGAGGTGAAAGTCAGATTCTCATACGAGCCTGAAACATCCAATGAAAGGTTCAGCAAACCACTCGGGACCTGATCTCCGGCGAGCGCTCGGACATAGTCAAGATCAAGATCAGATGCTTCAACGCAAACAGAATAGTTGCCCCCTATATATGAACCGCCTCTTACCATGATCTGCCCGACAGAAGATGCCATCTCAATGTCACTGACGAGGAGGGAATCTGACCGATAGCAGATTCGCAAAGAATCGGTTGTTTCCCAAACATAACGACCCGTCTCAATCAGGAGATGTGCAAGGTTGACATCCAGGCCCTCAGGCTTCAACACCAAATTGCCTATTACACCGATGTGGTCATCATTCGCTCTGGTAAGAACAAACCTCTTGATGTCGATCTCGGAACCATCTATTTCAAAGTCAGCAAGCAATTCCTTAGCGCCAATCCCCCCGATGCTGAGATCGCTTCCAAAGACGCCACCCCTGCCCTTGACTCCCCCATCCCCAGCAAGAAGCTTGATCGAGAAGACCAGACTATCTGCCTCGACACCCTCGTAGCCAACATCTCCACCAACTGATGCCACCTCAAAACTGCTGACACCACCACGATAGGTAAATCTACCTTCACCCTGCATATTCCCCTTGAGGCCAGTGAGTTTGTGGTAGTGCTCGGTGTCACTCAAGTCGTTGCTCTCAAATGCAAATCTGAGATCGGTATCACCATCAAATCCGATTCTACCGGTGGTTGCAACAGTCGTGCTGCCTATGCCAGCGACAATGTTTTCCAGATAGACCGCTGAAGCATCAAAAGTAGCATGCCCTGTTACTCTGTCAAAAACCCATCGTTCATAACGGCCGCGAGTCAGGTTGGGGGTAATCGTCAGCTTGAATCGTTTGGCGTCGAAACCCCTTCCGTCGAAATGGATGCTTCCGGCGAGCTCCGAGGAATATCCTCCGTTGGAATCCTTTATGAATTGAGAAAGATCGAGATTGGAGAAGCCCACGATGCCCACATAACGTGGCGGATCAGCTGCGATGTATTTGCCCGACAACTTCATCACCGCCCCATTCAAAACCATACTCAAACTCGAGATTCTGATGACATTCTTCCTGTAGGATGCACTCGCCTTGAGATCTTCAAACCACCATCCGTAAACATCTCCGTCGGCTTCGACCCTGAGGTCAAGTCTGGCTTTGGTACCCATGGCAACAACATTACCTGATATTCTACCCTGAGAGGATCCTGAGCCTCCAACCAGCAAGCCAACCTCATCTAAGCTCAAACTATCAATGCCCAGCTCAACTCCCAGAGAATCATTGTCTGATATTCCCACAAACCCCGAGAATCTGAGCTGGCTCGCTGACGTCTTGATCGAAGCCCCCTCGAAAATAATTCTGTCAGGCAATATCTGGAAGATCCCACAAAGGTCATCCACTCTCATTCGATCCTGGTACGTGAAGCTGCACTCATCGATGCCTAGTCTCGTCATTCTGTCTGTCTTCACCAAGCCACAAATCACATCCAGATTGGCCAGTATCCTGGGTTCGTGATCCTGCCAGACAATTGAAGCATCCTGTACCCATATGCGACTGATGTTGAGTTGAGTGGTTTTCCCCTTGCCCTCCACCACATCACCCGTCGGATAGATGCGCGAACCATCAGCAGCCATTGGAATCACCAGACTGGGTGAGGCTATATGAATGGAATCGATATCCACTCTTTGTCTCAGGAATGAGAAAACGTTGAACCTTATATAGATCTCGGGTGCAGACAAGAGCACCCTTGGAACCTCTCCACCAACGTAGCTTATGCAGACATCCCTCAGGCGCAAATCACGGACAAAACTCCCTCCAATATCCCCAACCTCGATCGCAAGATTGCGATCTTCCCCGAACCTTGATGTCATGTAGTCGCTGAGCCGTACTGCAATCCTTTCGCTCTGCAGTCGTATGAAAGCGAAGCTGCCGACTATGACGACAGCTACAACGATCAAAAAGTAGACTATGCCCTTTGTAGCTCTTTTCATCAGAATGTGTGCCCTATGGCGATATGAATCATTCCGGAGGCTTCCTTTCTGCCAGAATCGAGAAAGCCTCGCTTCAGCCTGAATCCATAATCCAGGCGTGCGGGACCAACAGGGGTCTGGATTCCAAGACCCAGACCAAGGCTATATTTCACATCCTCTGCTCTTCTTGCCGCAAATTCTGAGGCTGGAACGCTGATGTCGAAGTCCGCTCTGTCAACCTCTCGAATACTTGGCCAGACATTGCCCATGTCAAGAAAAACCACACCAACCAGCCTCCAGAACATCGGGAAACGAATTTCAGCATTCCCAATAAGGAGAAAGTCGCCGGGTCCGAACTCACGCTCGTCGTAGCCCCTGATTGTACTTGAGCCACCAGCGGTAAATCGCTCATAATCCGGCACCCCTTTCTGTCTCGATTCACCAAAGGCTTCTGCAAAACCAAGCCGCAATCCCAAGGCCAATACCGCATTCGCAACAAATCGATGATAGCCTGCCCAGCTCAACGTTATCTTGCTGTAGTTATTGTCACCCTTGAAGATACCACCAGCTCGCTTGGCGACAAGACGAAATAGCGAGCCACTATGGGGATCGAAGAATGGCAATCTGGTATCCCTCTCGAAGAGACATGTAGCCGAACGGTTGATCTCCTGACCAAGTGTCAATCTGAGTTCTTCTGTGTCTTCAACCTTCCAGTTCGGATCACGAACGTCCACGATTTCATGAGTGTAGGTGAGTGCCAATCGAGTACCTCTCGAAAACTCCTTTTTGACGCTCAGATCTGCACCAATTCTGACAAGTCGGTACTCACCGCCATCAACCTCTTGATATTCCTCAATGGTTTCCTGTCCATTCGAAATCCTTGCTAGCAACTATTGACCGCAGCTGCAGCTCCGTGCCGCTATTCCAGAGATTGCGATGGAGCCATCCCAGGGTCATCCTTGCCTCGTCCCTGGTTCCATATCCAATAGCAACGGAGACCTCCCGCATCTTTCGTTCCTTCACCCTGATCACCAGATCGACCTTGCCGGAGTCGGTGCCGGCAGAAACCGGCTCGATATCAACATCCTTAAAGAGTCCGGTATCATACAGATTCTGCTGACTGTCGATTATTTTCTTTCTGGAAAACAACTGACCTGGCTTGAGCTCGACTTCACGTGTGATCAGCTGAGCGCGGGTCCGATTGTTACCCTTGACCACAAGCGAACCCACAGATGCAGGCTCACCCTCATCTATCAGGTATCTTACAGCTGCCTTTCCATCGGACCCAAGGATGCCGTGCGATATCCTCGTATAAACATAGCCAATATCGGCATACTTTGCGTAGATGGCATATTTGTCCGCAGCTATCTTCCGTTCGTCAAGTGGCTCACCAATCCTGACCGAAAGTAAACGCCTGAGGTCAGCATCGGATAGTGCACTATTGCCACTAAACTCAACACCACCTACGATGGTTTGCTCACCCTCATCGACCCGAAGCCTTATCCACACATTCTCATGATCTTCATCATACATGATGGTATCAACCTTGGCCTGCACCTTGAGAAAGCCGTTGTTTCGATAGAAGTTTGTGATCGAAGCCAGATCCTGCTCAAGGCGACTTTCCCTGTAGCGTCTTGTCCTGAGAAACCGGCTCTCCTTGGTTCCCATGAGCGATTTGATCTTCTTCTCAGAGAAGTTGCTTAGGCCCACTATCTCAATCTCTCTGACAACTGGACCACCGGAGACCCGCCTTCTAGCAGCTTGAGAGCCGCCAGGCAGCATCAGAGAAACAAGGATGGGAAGTAGCAATAGTAAGCTTTTCTTCATCTTCTTATCGCGATGTTAGCAAACTCTTGCTCAACGTGTCAATAAGACCCCAATCAAAACAGTGATTTCTCCACCAGGATTGATTATAATGAATTTGAGATGCGAACCCACAGGTATTTGATGCTTGCTATCGCGGGACTCGTATGCTGTTCCAGGAATGCGGGTGTACCTGACCAACCTGATATACAGCGGTTTATCGAAGCTGCCTCGGCAGGCATCTACGTCGAGTCCGCTTATGCTCATGATCCTGAAATCCTCGCTTCGGAACTTGATGACATCCAATGGCCTGGGGATTTTGAAGCTTTCGCCGATTCACTGCTCGAGAGGTATGGAAGTGATCCCGAGTTCTGGTATCCGGTTTTCTCCGCAATTCTCGAGAAGAGTCATCGTTGACCTATCTGCCGGCAACTCTCAGGATGTCATGCAGTGTGACGAGCAGCATGAAAGCCAGAAGAAATGCAAAGCCAATCTGGTGAGCTATCATGCGTTGCCTGGTCGTCACTGGTCGCCTCGAAACGGTCTCAATACCCAGCAGCAAGATGTGACCACCGTCAAGCACAGGTATCGGTATTAGATTGACTATGCTGAGTTGAGCACTGATAAGGGCAATGAACCAAAGGAAGTTGGAAGGACCCCATCTTAGAGCATCGCCCGCTACTTCACCAATCCGAATAGGCCCACCTATCACATCTGCTGAACCCCCGTGTTCGAAAAGACTCGCAAAGAATCTCGTAACATGTCGGATCTGCTTGGCTGCCCAAACAGTCATATTGAAGCCAAGTTTCAAAGCCCGTAACGGATCGACACGGTGACGCTCAATCAAGGGAGTAATCTCAATAAGCCCATAGCCGCTTGCATTCTTGGGTACTACAGCCGATCTCATGAGATGCCCATCACGCAGCCATGCAATCTCAAGTGTGTCGGCTGGATGGGGGAGGATTGCTTTCCTCAGGTCCTCCCATGTCTCCACAGGATTGCCGCCGACAGCAACTATTCGATCGCCTGATCGAATACCAGCATCATAGGCAGGCCCCTTCCAGGCAACGTCACCAACGATAGGCTCACGGAAAACCGTTATGCCAATCGCTTCAAAGGAATCGACTTGAGTGAGATCCACACTGGTGGTTTCAACACTTCGCTCCCGCCTGAAAACAATAGAAGTGGACCTGCCAAGACTCGCCTGTAGGTTTCTGACAATGTCATCCCAATTGCTGACGCCCATATCGCCGATCGCCAAAATCTCATCACCCATGCGCAGGCCGGCCGTCCCAGCCGGTGAGCCCGGTGGAACTTTACCAATCGTACTGTCTTCGACATCCTCAACCCCAACAAAACTGGCAAGCATTGTCAGGATGACAACTGACAACAGGAAATTCATGAGGGGGCCGGCAGCCACTATGAAAGCCCGCGTCTTCTTATCCTTGGACATGAACTCCCATTCCGCACCGGTTATGGCAGCATCCGGATCCTCACCCGCCATCCTGACGTATCCACCGAACGGAATGGCGCTCACCACATACTCGGTCTCTCCCCGGCGAAAACCCAGGATCTTCGGACCGAAACCTATGGAGAAGCGTTCTATTCGAACACCCGATCGCTTCGCCGCCAGGAAATGTCCCAGCTCGTGGACAAAGATGAGAATGCTGAGCGTTATGATAAGCCCAACAAAGAAATACGATGCATTCCAGAGCATGCAAAACCTCTTCAGGAAAGTTTAGACATTATTGTCCTGGCTGCCTCCCTGGCCCAGGCATCCGCTTTGAGGATATTATCAAGGTCCGTTCCAGCCTCAACAGCATGGCTATCGACAACCTCCCTGAGTATACGATGAATCTGTCCAAATCCAATTCTACCGTCAAGGAAAGCTTCTACCACGATCTCATCAGCTGCACTCAGAACTGCCGGAGCCGTTCCTCCCACCCTTGCCACGTCGTAAGCCAATTGCAGGCACGGAAACTTACCAACATCTGGCTTCTCGAACGTCAGATTGCCCACCTCAGTCAGATCCATCCGAGGAAGATGAGTCTCGATTCGTTCCGGATAGGTCAAGGCAAATTGGATCGGCAAGCGCATATCAGGCAACGAAAGCAGCGCAACCACAGAGCCATCTATGAACTCCACCAGTGAATGCACGATGGAATTACGTTCGACTACGACATCTATTCGATCGGCCTCGAGCCCGAAAAGCCAATGAGCCTCGATGACTTCGAAACCCTTGTTAAGAAGCGTTGCTGAATCAATTGTTACTTTCCTGCCCATCATCCAGGTTGGATGCCGCAGAGCATCCACAACTCTGACACTCTCGATTTCTGCCGGCTCCATATCAATAAGGGGTCCACCTGAGGCTGTAAGTACGATTCTGCTGACAGTCGAGATCTGCTCACCACGCAGGCATTGATAGACTGCACTATGCTCGCTGTCAATCGGTATGAGGTTGATACCGCTTGATGCAGCAGCATCAACAATAATGCCACCTGCAGCGACCAGGCTCTCCTTGTTGGCAAGGGCGACATCCTTGCCAGCCTCGATTGCTGCAAGGGTTGGTGCTATACCAGCCGAACCGACAACTGAAACAACGACAAGATCTACATCTGCCAGTGTGGCAAGATCCACAAGGGCATTCTCACCACTGAAGATCTTTCTTCCGGGTAAGTGACTCTTGAGTTGTTGGGCAAGTGATTCATCTATGATGCCGACTGCTTCCGGCATGAACTCCTCGGCTTGCCTTACCAGCTCAGGAAGGTTAGTCCTGGCGGACAGCCCCACTACCTCTACCCTTCCACCGAGTGAGCGGACCACATCAAGTGTGCTCTTCCCGATAGAACCAGTTGAGCCGAGCACCACGATCTTCCTGCATTGCTTCTTCATAGCATCATCAACTTAGCATATAGATACATCACAGGACCGGTGAAAAGAAGGCTGTCGAAGCGATCAAGGATACCACCATGACCTGGAAGGATATGTGAAGAATCCTTTATTCCCGCACTCCGTTTGAGCACGGATTCAACAAGATCACCCATCTGAGCAAACACGGCCAGCAACAGGCCAACGAAAACAGCCTCAGAAATAGTTATCGATTCTATGAATGTAGCTCTTGAAACCAGGGAGGCGATAACGGACGCCCCAAAACCCCCGACCGTACCTTCAAGGGTTTTCGATGGCGATATCTTGCTGAATATCTTCCGCTTACCGAGGAAAGTACCAACCATGTAAGCAACCGTATCATAGGTCCAGGTAATGACCAGAACAAGATAAACCAGCTGGCTACCCCTGACTGTGGCTGCTTCGGTCTCGATGTCCATATTTCTCAGCAAAATGAAATACCCAAGAAGCCAGCCGGTATACATGACCCCCATTACTGTGGTTGTAATACTGCCGGCAAACAGTCTGATCTCAGTTCGCATCAGGCGCTCGATAAATAGCGCCATCAGAATGATTGCTGCTATCTCCAGTGAAGCCTCCTGCTTCAAACCGAATGCCAGACAGATTGAGAAAGTTGCTATGCCACCCAGCAACAGAGCGGGACGCCAGAATGCAAACATCCGACAGAACTCGGCATAGGCTACCCAGGCAAGTGAAGCAACAAAAATCGTAAAGAGCACTCCACCCACGTGGGTTATTATGATCACCAGGGGGATGAGGACTATACCAACAATGACCCTCTTTGCGAGGTTCCTGCCTTGGGAGTTGCTATCTTGATTTCCTCCGTGAGGGGACTCTTCCAAAACGCCTTTCCCTTTCCTGATAAGCCATTATGGCTTGGTAGAGATGTTTACGGCGGAAGTCCGGCCACAGGACATCGGTAATCCACAGCTCGGCGTAGGCTATTTGCCATAGCAGGAAGTTGCTGACTCGCATCTCCCCACTGGTTCGTATGAGAAGATCAGGATCTGGCATCCCGTTGGTATAGAGACTCTGGCTTACGATCTCGGCATCCACATCTTCCGGACGAAGCTCACCAGTTTGGACCCTTGCAGCGATTTTCCTCATCGCTTCGACTATCTCAACCCTTCCACCATATGAGAGGGCGAGTACCAGTGTCAGACCTGTGTTGTCATCAAGCATAGCTCTTGCGCGCTCAATCTCACGTCTGACAGAAAGAGGTAGATCTTGAATCCTGCCAATGGTTCTCAGTCTCACATTGTTGCGGTCAAGATCATCGACCTCGTTGCGAAGGGTTTCGCGGAGAAATCGCATCAGGGCGTTCACTTCTCGTACAGGTCGATTCCAGTTCTCAACAGAGAAAGTGTAGAGTGTCAGATATTCAATCCCCAGACTGGCACAGCCCTTTACAACCTCCTTCACTGCCTTTATCCCGGCCCTGTGACCAGCAACACGCGGTAAACCGCGTTTCCTTGCCCAACGACCATTGCCATCCATGATGATCGCAACATGCTTAGGCAGGTTTCCTTTCCTTATGATCTTCTGTTCAAGTGCCTTGACCTCTTTCTCAGTCATTGGCGTCATCTTTTCCGGCTCAGGGGAGACAAGTTCATGGAGATCAGAGGGAAGGTATCTACACCTCCATAATCTCGGCTTCCTTGGATTTCAAATTTTCCTCTATTTCACCGATATACTTGTCGGTAAGTTTCTGAACCTTATCCATCGCCTTGTGAGAATCGTCCTCCGAGATGGATCCATCCTTCTGAGCTTTCTTGAGACTCTCATTTGCATCCCTTCTTATGTTGCGTATCGAGACTCTCGCGTCCTCAGCTTGCTTGCGCACGACCTTGACCAGCTCCTTGCGACGTTCCTCAGTCAGCGGTGGGATGGAAATCCTTATAACATTGCCATCGGTATTTGGTACCAGGCCGAGCTCAGACTTGTGGATCGCTTTCTCAACATCACCAACAATCGTTCTGTCCCAGGGCTGTACCAATATCAGGCGTGATTCAGGAACACTTATGCTTGCTACCTGATTGAGGGGCATGACCTGTCCGTAGCACTCCACCTTGACAGAGTCAAGCAAGGTAGTCGTAGCCTTGCCAGTTCTTATGCCCGCCAGTTCACGTCTGAAAGCTGCAAGGCTTTTCTTCATCCGCTCCTCAGCATCTTGGAGGATATCGTCAATCATTGGACACCCCCTCAACTATAGTCCCGATCGGCTCACCGAGCACGATTCGCCTGACGCCATCTTGCTCATGTACGTTGAAGACCACGATGGGCATGTTCGTCTGCTGGCAGATCCAAAGTGCTGAACGATCCATGAACTCAAGCTCAAGCTGTGCAGCTTCTCTGTAAGTGATCCTCTCAAATCTGGTGGCGTCTGAGTTGACCATGGGGTCAGATGTATAGACCCCATCGACCTTGGTTGCTTTAAGTAGAATATCTGCCTTGATTTCCGCCGCTCGAAGGGCAGCAGCGGTATCGGTTGTGAGGAAGGGATTACCTGTCCCACCGACGATAACCACTGGGCACCCCTGTTCGATATGCTCTATTGCCTCCTCAACAACATAGGGTTCAACCACACCACTTCCGGCAAGACAGGTCATAACTCTCAGGTCAAGTCCGAGTGATGTAGCAATATCCCTGAGAGCAATTCCATTGATGACTGTGCCGAGCATCCCGATGTAATCGGCAGCAACACGGCTGAGACCTTGATGCTGAGCGTGACTTCCTCGCAGAACATTACCGCCACCAACGACGACGCCTATGCCTACTCCCAGATCACTCACCCCTTTAAGCTGACCGACCAAATCCTTGATGAAATCAACGTCAAATCCACCCGGGGAGGATCCACCAAGCACCTCACCACTTATCTTAAGCAGTATGCGCTTGTATCGTGCTCCGGTCAAAGTCGCTTTCCACCTACCTTAAGAAAGATCACCTAGCTGGAACCTCGCAAACCTTCTTATGACAATGTTCTCGCCAACCTTGCCAGACAGCTCCTTGACCAGATCACTCACTTTGACATCAGGATCTTTGATGAATGCCTGCTCAAGCAAGCACACTTCCTCGTAGAACTTCTGAATCTTGTTTTCCACGATCTTTTCAACAATCTTCTCGGGCTTGCCCTCAGCCACAGCCTGACTTCGATAGATGTCCTTCTCTTTCTCAACGATCTCCTGATCAAGATCCTCAGGACTCAAAGCCCGTGGGGCTGTTGCAGCAACCTGCATTGCTATATCCTTAACAAGTGTCTGGAACTCTTCGGTCCTTGCAACAAAATCTGTTTCACAGTTTACCTCAACAAGTGATCCGATTCTACCTCCAGGATGGATATAGGCATGCACCAGACCCTCGGATGCTTTTCTCGAAACCAGTTTTGATGCCTTTGCGATTCCCTTCTTTCTCAGGAATTCAACTGCTGCATCCACATCACCGCCCGTCTCGGCAAGTGCCTTCTTGCAGTCCATTATACCAGCGCCGGTTTTCTCCCGCAGGAGCTTCACCTTATCAATCGAAACCTCCATATCCTACCTCCGATAATCATTCAGGCTGATCAGAATCTTGAGAATCAGTCATAGCTTCAGCCTTCACTTCTTCGGGCTCAAATGCGCCCTCGGTGCTTATGCCTTTGGCTTCAATTATTGCATTTGATACTGCGCGTGCGAAGAGCTTTATCGAACGTATGGCATCATCATTGCCTGGAATCTCGTATCAACCACGAAAACCATTCCAGGGATTGCATCCATCTTGCGAAGCCCGTCAAGCACTTTCTGAAGCTTCATCCTTTGCTTCATCACTGAAGTAGCTTCCTTCTTCGAGAGTGAGGCAAGTCTCCCATCGGCCTCCATAGCCTCAAGTTCCTCAAGCCGCTTAACATTGTTGCGGATGGTCTGAAAGTTGGTGAGCATCCCGCCAAGCCATCTTTCGACAACGAAAGGCATCTCACAGCGCCTTGCTTCCTCCCGAATCACGTCCTTGGCTTGCTTCTTGGTTGCCACGAAGAGCACAAGCCCCCCATCCCTGACACATGCCTTGATGGCGCTGATCGCTCT
>JALGWB010000094.1 GCA_025774405.1 bacterium | reverse complement strand
CATTCCTGCGTCGCTTGTTGAGCTTTATCACCTTGACCCTTATTATCTGACCGATCAGCTGACTCAGATCCTGGATGTGGCGAATGCCTATTTGGGAGCCCGGCAGGAATGCTTCGACTCCGAAAAGGTCAACAACTGCTCCGCCTGGAATCCTGCGCAGGAGCTTTCCCTCGACGACTTTTTGATTATCATAGGCATCCTTGATGGTTCCCCAGACCCTCAAGAAGTCAGCCCGCTGTTTGGACAGCACAATCAGCCCATCCTGGTTCTCCATCTTTTCCAGAAAAACCTCAACCTCATCACCTACCAGAACCGTTGGGCTTTCGCCAAACTCAGACAGGGGTATCACACCCTCCGACTTGAAGCCCACGTCAACAAGGACTTCGTTCTCGGTGACTTTGACGACGTGCCCTTTTACGATCTCACCTTCCTCCATCTCCCTGAAAGATTCTTCATACATTTCAAGAAGCTCAGGTGAGATCTCGACTCCATCCTCCTCGTCAGCATGAACTGGTCTAATATGCCGATAGGATCGCCTGGCTTCCCTCCTTCCTTCTTCTGCTTGCGTCCCCTCACCGGACGCTTCTTCAATCGGTCTTGGTTCGATCTCGGTCATTCTACTTCTTCTCCTTCCTTTCTATGGATTTAGCCTTTGCGGCTATAGATTCCTCAAAGTTCACGCAACCTCCCAACTATCTCCTCAACCAACCACCTCGGAGTCGAGGCACCCGCCACTATTCCAACAGCGTCACCCTTCCTGAACCACCTGCTGTCGATCTCGTCAGCTGTCTCAATATGGCGAGTTCTCGAACAAATCATTTCGCACAGATGCTTCAGTCTGGTCGTGTTTGCACTATTCTTGCCGCCAACGACCAGTAGCACATCGACCTGGCTCGCAAGCTTTGCGGCCCTATCCTGCCGTCTGGCGGTCTCTATGCATATAGTGTTGAAAACCAGGACTTCCCTCGCCCGTTTGACAATCTCACCCACGACAGCGGCAAAAAGCTTCACGGACACGGTAGTCTGAGCTATAATACCCACTCTGTCACCAAACTTCAATCTTTTTACGTGATTGGAACTGTCAGTCACGAGGGTTCTTCCCTCAATGTGATCTCGTATCGCTTTGACCTCTGGATGGGCTCTCTCACCAACTATCACAACCTGATAGCCCATCTGGTGAAGTTTACGCGCCTGGCGTTGCGCTTTCCTGACGAATGGGCACGTGGCGTCTATGACCTTGTAACCAAGTTTACCCGCCCTGGCAACTACATCTGGACTAGCTCCGTGGGACCGAATCACCAGGACACCGCCGGATCTTGTAAGCCTCCTTATGGGTCTTACCCCAACCTGCTGAAGCTTGATAACAACCTGCGGATTGTGAATCAAGGGGCCTAAGGTCAATACACCCTCTTCGGAGCGCCCTGCTGCCGCAAGAGCGATTTTTATCGCCCGCCTCACCCCGGAACAAAAACCTATTCCCTGGCTCACCGTGATCTTAAGATGCTTGCCTGCTGGCTTCCGCAAGTTGCGCAATTCGACGCATCACCTCCTTTGTTATCGCCAGGTAGTGTTTCCTCGAATCACGATCACCTTCAATACTATCAGGATGGATTGCCCTACCGAATCTGACTTCAAGTTTTGATTTTCTGAGCAACGCCTCGAAAAGCCGGTTAGTCCCATACACATAAGCTGGCACAATCGGAGCCGATGTAAGTGTTGCTATCATGCCAACGCCTGGTTTGGGCTTGAGCAACTTGCCCGAGAGACTCCTTGTTCCCTCAGGAAACATGATTACTGCCTTGCCCTGCCTGAGCAGTTGAACTGCCCTCTTGACTGCCCCGATGTCACCAACGGATCTCCTGAGTGGAATGGCGTTGTACTGCCTGATCAACCATCCGAAAAGACGGTTCTTGAACAATTCCTCCTTAGCCAGGAAGTAAACCTCCCTTGGCACACCACTGCCAACGATTGGCGGATCACAATATGAAACATGGTTTGATGCGATTATGACCGGCCCATTCCTGGGTATAGCCTCTCGTCCAAAGACACGAAAGCCAAAGAGCACTTTTGCAAGGAGGTTCAAAAGCAACCAGGACAACCTATAATGAAGCCTCAAACATCTCCCCCCACTATCCTCTCCACAAGAGTAAGGACACGATTTACCTGCTCGTCAATTGAAAGATCGGTTGTATCGATCACTATGGCGCCATCTGGAATAACTAGAGGACTATGTCTTCGTCGGGAATCATAGGTGTCACGCATGCGGATATCCCTCTTGATCTCGTCAAGGTCAACGTCTTCACCCTTGGATTCGAGCTCCAGCTTTCTCCTCAAAGCTCTGGTATCAAGGTCAGCATCAAGGTAGATTTTCAGATCAGCATCGGGAAAGACAACGGACCCCATATCCCTTCCTTCTGCAACAATACCACCTCTGCGTCCCACTCTCCGCTGTATCTCAACCATTCGCCTTCGCACTCCAGGAACAGCTGAAACTATCGACGATGCCCTCGTGACCTCACGGCTTCGGATGCTCTCCGTAACGTCTTCACCATCAAGAATCACTCGGTATCCACCTGGATCGGGAACTATATCCACATCGGTCTGGTTAGCCATCCCCTCGAGACCTTGTGTGTCTCGAAGGTCGATGCCTGCTCTCATAGCTTTCAACGTAACTGCCCGATACATAGCGCCGGTATCAAGATAGAGATAGCCGAGACTTCTGGCGACCAGCTTAGCTGTGGTGCTCTTGCCGGAACTTGCCGGACCATCAATTGTTATGACAAGGCGCTTCAACTTTACTCCCTCAATTTCTTCAAATACGCAGATTCAACCAACCGTCTCAGGCCTCTCAACTCGTCTCTGGTGAGATATCTCCATTCTCCAGGTCTGAGATCACCAACCGCAACAGAACCAAATCGAATGCGCTTGAGCATGACAACACGCTTGCCACATGCCTCGAGCATTTCGCGAATCTCCCGCTTCTTCCCCTCGGTCAGGGTGATTTTGAGCAAGCCTTGGTCACGTGCGTCGCTGATTATTTTGGCATTCTTGGCTCTTGCCAGACCCGATTGGATCACAATGCCACCAGTAAGCTTTTCCAATAGGTCACGATCCAGACCGCCATCAACTTCAACCAGGTATACTCTCTCAATCGCATATCTCGGGTGAGTCAATCTATGACTCAGCTTACCGTCATTGGTTAGAAGAATGAGCCCCTCACTTTCCTTGTCAAGTCTTCCAACAGGAAACACACCTTCAGGTACACCTTCAAGTGCATCGAGGACTGTCAATCTTGCGTGCGGATCAGCCAGAGTCACAACAACCCCCCTCGGCTTGTATGCCGCTATGTAGATCTTCGTACTCTGGGGTTTGACGATTCTTCCACTTACCTTAACAACATCCTTCTCAGGATCGACAAGGGTTGCTATCTGAGTCACAATCTCACCATTTATCTCCACGAGTCCTTGTTCGACGATGTGCTCACATTTTCTTCGTGAGCCGAGTCTACAATCTCGCAGGAACTTGTTGAGCCTAATTCTGGCTGGCATCTGAATCGGAGATGCTTCCAAGCGCTCCGTCGCAGGTCTTCTCAGTGGAGGTCAGCTCGAATCCGTCCGACTGATTCAGTTCTCCGGGCTGACCTACCGACTGCGGCTGATCACCACTTGTGAGCTCTTCAATCTCTTCCATCTTTGGCAAGTCGCTAAGGCGACTGAGCCCAAAACGAATGAGAAACCGCCGAGTTGTTCCAAAAAGCAAAGGTCTGCCCGGACCCTCGCCTCTGCCAACAATCCTTACCAGATCTCGTTCCATCAGTGTCCGCAGCACACCATCGACGTTAACCCCTCTGATACTCTCAATGGTCGATCGCAATACTGGCTGCTTGTATGCTATGATCGCGAGGGTTTCAAGAGCGGCCCTCGAGAGCCTCTGGCGTGACCTTTCCTCGAAAAGCTTTCCCACCCAGATCGCATAATCGGGTTTGGTGGTCAATTGAAACCCTCCACCTATCTCAACGATCTGAAATGACCTCGAGTCACTTTCGTACTCCTGCCTCAGCGAATCCATTGCTTCGATCACCTGTTGCTTCTCAAGACCGGGAACAATCGACCTGATCTTCGCAATCGTCAATGGTTCAGGTGAAGCAAAAAGCAATGCCTCAATAATTCTTTCAAGTTCTTCCACATCAGTTCCCTTCGCTCGCCTTTATCCAGATTCTACCGAACGGCTTGGTCTGCCTGACTGTTGCAATTCGCAACCTTAGCACTTCGAGCAGCGCAAGAAAAGTCACTATCAAGTCTACCAGGCTTTGCTTTCCCTTGAAAAGATCGTCAAAAGCAATCCTTTTCGAAGACCTTATCTTTTCCTTCAAAAGCTCAATCTTCTCCTCTATGGAACTTTCTTCCACCTCAACTTCAAGATACTTCACGCGATTTCGCTCCAAAACCGCTTTGAAGGCAGTCACCAGATCGAAAAGATTGTATGAGTATTCATCGACTTCCTGCTTACCATCGGTCTCGGGCCTCGAGAAGAGCATCCTTCGCTGGAACTCCATTGCCTCGAGCTTGGATGCCGCAGATTTGAATTTCTGATACTCCAGCAGCTGTTGAACAAGCTGGCTCCTTGGGTCCACAACCTCCTCATCCCCCTCCTCTTGTCTTGGCAACAGCATTCGTGCCTTTATTCTCATTAGGCTTGCAGCCATGAGAAGGAACTCGCCAGCAAGCTCAAGGTTAAGGAATTGCATCAACTTGAGATACTCGAGATACTGCTCGGTGATCTTGGCAATTGGAATGTCATAGATGTTGATCTCCTGCTTCTTTATGAGATAGAGCAGCAAATCAAGCGGCCCTTCAAACTTTTCGAGCTTAACCTGATATTCCATGATTTTTCCTCTTGAGCCTCATAGCCTGCCGCACGATCTCCATGGTTGCCTGAGCTGCCTGCCTGGCTCGGTTGGCCCCGTCATCAAGAATCTCCGATATCCGCCTTGGATCTTGCTCGAGCTCGGCTCGCTGCTCCCTGATGGGAGCTAGATATGAGGCAATCGCTGCAGCACATCTCTGCTTGCAGCTAACACATCCGAGTTTACCTGACTCACAGTCGTTCTGGATCTGAGCCAACTCTTGTTCATTGAATTTTCTGTGGTATGCAAAGACGTTGCATATCTCCGGATGACCTGGATCACCCATGCGGATTTTCTGGGGGTCTGTGATTGCTGTCATTATCTTCTGCCTTATCTGTTCAGGCGAGTCTGACATCAGAACCGCGTTTCCGACTGATTTACTCATCCGCTTACCATCGAGCCCTGGCAATCGAGCAAATCTGGTAAGCAGCGGTTCGGGAATCGGAAACACCTCGCTATAGAGCGAGTTGAATCTTCTGGCGATCTCACGTGTTATTTCAAGATGAGGTAGCTGGTCCTCACCAACAGGCACGGCGTCAGCTCGATAAATGAGGATATCAGCTGCCTGCAGGACAGGATAGCCCAGGTGCCCATATGTGACATTCTCACCAAGGTGGAGATCCCTTACCTGTTCCTTGAGGGTAGGATTGCGCTCAAGGCGTGCGGCAGTCACCAGCATTGAAAGCAGCAGGTGGAGCTCAGCATGCTCCCTGACATCCGACTGGACAAAGATCACACTCCGTTCAGGGTCAATTCCCGCTGCCAGCCAGTCAATGACAACATCCACAACATCCTGCGCAAGGGCTGTGGTGTTCTCGTACCTGGTTGTCAGAGCGTGCCAATCAGCCACTTCGAAAAAGCAGTCATATTCATCCTGGAGCCTAACCCAGTTTGCGAGCACACCAACATAGTTACCCAGGTGAAGCTTACCCGTTGGACGCATTCCACTGAGGATACGTTTAGCTGCCATAATCCCTCCTCAATATCGTATCCCGGTAAGAATTGCATAAAGAGCTCTAGCAGGCACCCCTGCTAGCACATTCACCAAACCAATGAAGATCAGTGCAACAAGAACCAGCAGGCCATAACGCCCAAGGTGCTCATATCTCTCAGCAAGGTGGATGGGCAGAAGCGAAGTAACCACCCCTGAACCATCAAGGGGTGGCACTGGTATCAAATTGAAAAACGCCAAGTAGAGATTAATGATTGTTAAAGATGCGAGGATGAAGCCAAGCGGTTGCGAAACACTGAGTCCAGCAATGCGGATAATCAAGCCGCAAGCGGTGGCCAGACAGATATTTGACAAGGGGCCGGCCAGCGAAACCCACAATACACCCCGTCTGGGACTTTTGAAATTGTAAGGGTTGACCGGGACGGGTCTCGCCCATCCAAAACCCACCCTGCCACGGGTTGAAACCAATAGCAGGATCGGAACAAGAATTGTCCCGAATATATCAATGTGGCGAATAGGATTGAGGCTTAGCCTACCCCTGTCCTCAGCAGTGAAATCACCCTGGAGTCGGGCAACCCATGCATGCGCCCATTCATGGACGGTCAGCCCCAGCAATATGGCGAATAATCCTGCAACTATTCCTTCTATCGAATACAGCCTCCTTGCCCAACAGATGGGCCTGGATTTTCAGGCAATATATCACTCACTCATCTCACTGTCAAGGGCTGCAAGGCAAAAGCCATCAGTTCCTTCGAACGAGATCTAGACCCTCAGCCTCCTCAGAAAACCTCTGACAACTTCGACTTCTCCCTCACGACTGTTAATCCTGCCAAGCAGCCTTAGTCTGGTGATTTTCTCAAGCAATCTGCCAACATCAGGGCCCTGTGATACCCCCATTCTTACGATATCACTTCCGCTGAGCGAAGGCTTAACGTGACGCCAGTTTGATATGTATTGAATTATGGATCTCCGCTGGGCTCGGCCTGAAATCGCGTAGAGGTGAACCAGCGCTTCAAGGGATACCTTGCGGAGGCACCTGGTAATCTTATAGGCATCAGATTGGGCACGCCTCAGAGCCCGCAGAGTGGGCCTAAGATCGGTGGCCAGCCATCCCAGGAGATTAGTTGCCCTGGCAGGAGGTCTGAGCCGCTCAATAACCCGAACCCAACCGGGCCCCGAATCGATTACAAACGCTCCAAGCCATACCAGCCATTCATCGAGCTCGGCCTCATCGACATTGGACCGCAAACTTGCCAGGGCCACCGACACTTTTCTCAGATAGGGGTTAAACGTTCGCCAGGATCTACGTCCACCAAAGGCCCTTTCCAGCACTCCAAGCCTCCTTAGAATTGTCAACCCCCTGGCCGCACTTGGCTCGCCACAGATGAGCTTAATCTCATGGTAGAGCCTTTCACCGGAAATGGTGTCTAAGCATCCCTCCTCCAGACATTTTCTGAGACATGCTGCAGTTCGGCGCTCAAAGTGAAAGCCATACCTCGCAGCAAATCGTACTCCCCTCAAGATTCTCGTCGGATCATCAGAGAAGCTCTTCTCATGAAGCACCCGCAAAACGTGTCCTGCGGTGTCCTCGTAGCCTCCATAGGGGTCAATCAATTCGCCATAGTCCCGCGGACTTAGTGCTACAGCCATAGCGTTGATGGTAAAATCCCTGCGGCCAAGATCACATTCTATATCCGCCGGTTCCGTCTCGGGAAGTGCTCCTGGTTTTGGATAGACTTCCTTGCGGGTGGTCGAGAAATCGATCTGTCCGAATGCCTTGCTTTCGACCTTGCAT
>JALGWB010000093.1 GCA_025774405.1 bacterium | reverse complement strand
CTTGTTCACTGGGATGTATTAGGTGGCGTCCCGGCCGGCTTTGCAGACGGCATAGACGATGCAGGACCAGCTGGACCCATTGACCACGGCTCTCTTACGGGCCTTCTCGATAACGACCATCCGCAGTACGTTCTCAAAGATACCCTGAAGACAAGTGATGGTTCACCTCCCAATGAAGGCTTAAACCTCGTTCACTGGGATAATCTGGGTGGAGTTCCGGCCGGCTTTGCAGACGGCAGCGATGACATAACCACTGACGCCTCGTTCATCACCTCTGGCACAATGTCACCTGAACGCATTGAGGGCGTGGCAGTTGTCGATGATGACCCAAGGCTGCTTACGGTATCACAGAAGGATGCTCTTACAGGCGGTGGCATAACCAACCTTCATTCACACGTTGAGGTTGGTGATATCTCTGAGGTAATTGCAGGCACAGGCTTAAGTGGTGGTGGAACAACCGGCGATGTTGAAATCTCGCATGCTGCGGATGCAACATCTTTGCCCTTCGCCCATCACTATCCTCCAGCCATCGCAAGCAGTTTCCAAGCCAGCTATGAGTCTGCTGGGGATGGAATAGAAGTTGTTACATCGGTGGATATCGATGTTCCCGCCGATGGCTTTCTTGCCATCTCATTCAGTGCAACGCAGGAGCTCGATGTGGTACTTGAAGGTGGCCCTCCACACTGGGTTTACAAGAGATATGTCGGGGACTATGGGGTTGCCGTTGATACGACCGATCAAATGCTCTACATGTTGCGAAGCAGCATGCAGGATGCCCTTTTCGGAGGGGAGCCGCTTGTAGTACCATCAAACCCCCTGGCTGGAACGACTGTGGTTGAGGTTAGTGAAGGTTCTCACACCGTCTACCTGCTTGCCCAAGTGGCCCTGGCGATAGATGCCGATGCCACGAACAAACTTAAGAATATCTCCCTGGTTGTCACCTACTATCAATATGATCTGCAGGGCCTTCTGGGAGCATCACTCGGTGGCTCACCGCACTCGCATGCTTTTGCAAGTGTTGGGGACAAAAGGTGAGGGGGTGATCCGATGAACCGACGGCTTCTGCTCAGTGTGATCATACTCCCTCTGATTATGGCAACCCCAGGTTTTGCAACCTACTCGATACCAAGATCGGTTTTGGCCAATTGTGGCGGGTCCGGGATCTCCGGTGGCTATGATCTGGCCTACATTGCCGGACAGAGCTCACCTGCTGTTGTAGCCGAAGGCGAGCCATATGATCTTTACGGGGGATATCTTTCAGGCAACAGAGACTACCAACCTCCACTGATAGGTCACACGCCAATTTCTCTGGTCCTGGCTCACACACCATTAGAGATAACAGCCAAGGTTATCGATGCAAGAAGTGGTGTGGATTCTGTGATTCTATGGTTCCGTGAGGGTGGGCGTTTGGGGTTTCGCACCAAAAGGATGCAGACCATCTCGGATAGTGTCTTCACCGCTACCATTCCTCCGTCGTTGATATCTGAGCGAGGTGTGGCATACTACCTCGAGGCTTACGATCTTCTCGGCAATGTATCGAGAATGCCCAGCCAGGCGCCGTCCGAAATCATCGTTGTAAGGGTATGGTTCAACGATCTCACATCGGTTTCTGCACTCCCTGAGCGAGAGTACCGAATGATCTCGCTCCCCGGGTCAACCAATGGCTCTCCTGATAGTGTGCTCGTTGATGATTTTGGGTTTTATGACCGCACTATCTGGCGGCTGGGAAGGTGGAATTCGGATGCCACGGGATGTTCAGCAGGCTGCTATGAGGAATATCCTGACATTGAGGATTTTGCGCCAGGACGTGCTTTCTGGCTAATAAGCAATCAAGCAAAGACATTTGACTTCAGCGGTACCAATGTTGATATCTCAAAGCCATACAGGATCCATCTGAGCCGAGGCTGGAATCAGATCGCAACTCCATTTGCTTTCCCGACGGACTGGCCCTCAGCAGAAGTGCTTTACAATGGACAGCATTTTCCTGTCGGAGAATTGTATACCTCCGGAGCCGATACCATATACGTCGAAGACAATCTCACGTCATATGACGGAACATATCATGGGTTCCAATCAGAGCTGAAGCCATGGGAAGGCTACTGGATTTATAATGCGAGCTCGTCTGATGTGGATCTCCTCCTTTATCCCACCATCACTACTCCTGAGCTGCAAGCGGAATGTGTTTCAATCCAGTTAGGCCCGCTCGTGGCAATCTGTCTAAGAAGAGATGGTACCGAGTTGTCAAGAGCGATTGCCGGTGTTTCGCCTGATGCCAAGGATGGTTTCGATGAGCTTGATCTGCATGCTCCACCACCAATAGGTGAATATGCCCGAGTCGTCTTCTACGAGACGCCGACCCCTAATCAGGGAGGAGCCTACAGCCGCAGTATCAAGCAAGGCTCATCACAGGGGGCTCAGTGGCAGATAACGGTGGAAACCTCAGAGGCCACAACAGCCACACTGGATATCGAGATCGTGCGTGAGCTGCCTTCGGGATGGCAGATAGTCGTGTATGATTTGGATGCTGGCCTGAGGCTTACGGCTTCGGACCTGCCCTACATGTTCAGGGCCAGCGCCAGGCAGCAGTTCTGGCTTGTGATGGGCTCAAGTTCGTATGTCGAGGCATATGAAGACAATTCAGCAATTGATCTCGAGCCAAAATTGATCGCAATCAATCCCAATCCGTTTGTTGACCAAACGACCATCCGTTTCTTCGTGGCAGGACAATCGCGAGTGAAGATGAGTCTGTACGATGCCAGAGGACGCCTGATTTATAGATTGGCCGATACAGATTCCGAGCCTGGTGTTCACTCAGTACGGTGGGATGGTAGCACACTTCGCGGACAGAGGGTTTCAGCAGGGATCTATTTTCTCACATTTGAGTGCGATAAGATCCATCAAACACACAAAGTCATAAGGCTTGAGTGACCTGCCGAAGTGGATGCAGGCTTTTCGATCAACAGGTTATCGCTGTAGAGTCAATACGCCTTCAAGAGGCAGTCACTATGAGGCATCATAGAGCACCTGCCCCCCTACAACTGTCATCCGGACTGAAGTCTGGAGTACAATGTCGGAATCATTGCTATTGACTATGTCGTCTTGCAGTACAGTAAGATCCGCTCTCTTGCCAGGAGTGATCGATCCTGAAGCGGCATCACTGGAAGCCAGTGCTGCCCCAGCTGTATAGCAATCGATGGCCTGACTTACAGGAAGGCATTGTTGAGGATACCATGGCACTGTACCATCAGGCTTTCGACGCGTTACGGCAGCATGAATACCCTTGAGGGGATCAGGTTCCTCAATTGGCGCATCGGAACCGAAGGCAAGTTTCACCCCAGCCTCATACAGGCTGCGCCATGCATAGGCGAACTGACAGCGCTGGCCCCAATAGCGGCCGGCTATGTCCATATCACTTACCACATGGATCGGTTGCATCGACGCAATGATCTCCAGCCTCGCAAATCGCTCAATATCTGCTTCCCGTAATACCTGGGCATGCTCCATTCTCAGGTTTGCCAGGGGAAATTGCTTGCGTACCACCTCATATGCATCAAGTACCTCACTGTTTGCACGATCGCCTATCGCATGGACGGCGACTGCAAGCCCCTTTCGGGCAGCCGCCAGTGCGATTTCCTCGATCGTTACTCTGTCTGTTGACTTAATCCCAACGTTGTTGGGATCACCAGCATACGGCTCGAACATGTAAGCGGTTTGTGAGCCGAGGGCACCGTCAGCGTAAAGCTTTACGCACTGCGTCGAGGGATTGATATTCTCAACATCGGCGACGGAACCAACCTCCTCCATCCTAAAAAGCCTCAGAGGCAGTTTCCCGCGTCTTATTGCTTCATCGAGATAGCGTGCCTGATGATGATTCTCAATGGTATGGACCGATGTGATGCCATGCCTCAAGAGCTGTTGAGAGGCATCAGAGATGGCATCGAGTATGCCTTCGTGCTGCTCAGCCTCAATCCCATGACGGACAAGAGCTACAGCCTTCTCCATGAATATGCCCTTTGGTACTCCCCGGGCATCGGTCTCGATCCTGCCACCTTCAATCCGTGGCAGTTTCCCCGTCAATCCTAGCCTTGCCAGGGCAGCAGTATTCACCCACACGAGGTGCCCGTCATGACTATCAAGTGCAACTGGATTGTCAGGTGCGACCCTATCCAACATCCATCTATCGGGAAAGTGGTCAAGTCGCAGGCGTTGCTTGTCCCAACCTCTTCCAAGCAGCCATTCTCCGGAACCAAGCCTGGCTACGTACTTCCTGATCAGGGCAAGAGCATCTTCAAGTGAAGTCACGTCGCTGAGATCGAGCCTTCGACGTGATAGTGCATAGGCGACAAGATGAAGATGACAATCAGCAAGCCCTGGCAGGATGAGCTTTCCGTTGAGATCTATCACCTCAGCATCCTGCTCATCTGAGAGATCACCGAGCCCAACGTGGACGATTTTTTCGTCTTGGATGACAACATGCCCCCGGCTGAGGAGCTTCCCCGACCCAAGGTAGACTTTACCGACTAGGATCTTTCGGTTCATTGCGAGACTTTCTGATTACAATGCGAGTTGGTTCACCCAATTCGACCTCGGTAACCTCACATGCCACGGCTCTCGACCAGGCGATGACGTCATCAACCTGATGCCTTTCAACTGCGACCTCAAAAGTCTCACTGCGAAGGTGCCCCAGAACCTTGCCTGGCTCTATGACAAGATGGAGACATGGAAGACCCGTAAGGTCCACGCTCGAGGTGGGTATCTCAGTCATGCCTCTAAGTGGAGCCAGGACATGGCCACCATGATCGATCCACCTACTTCAAGCCTCACAATCATCGCAAACCCGCCTCGTAGGCGGTATAGGCTTGCCACATACATTGCAGAAATTGAGCTTCCTTCCACATTCCTGGCAGAAGGGATAGACCGGTTCAATTGCCGCATCGCAAAATGGGCAGGCACGGCAACCCTTGCCTTCCCTGGCAGTGTCTCGATCTGGCTTCATTTTGACTGACCCTCCCCACCAGCCCTGGCTTTCTCAAGATAGTTCTCGATCGCCTTATGCAGCGCATCAGCTCCGAGATTGGAGCAATGCATCTTATTTGCTGGAAGCCCATCGAGTTCTGCGGCCACATCCTTGTTGCTGATCTTGAGTGCCTCCTCGATGGTCTTGCCTTTGGCCATCTCACTAATCATGCTTGATACCGCAATGGCTGCACCACAGCCAAAAGTCTTGAATTTGACATCTTCGATCCGATTGTCGTTTACCCTTATGTAGAAGGTCATCATGTCTCCACAGACGGGATTGCCCACCGTACCGACACCGTCGGCGTCCTCAATCTCACCGACGTTACGTGGATTCATGAAATGTTCCATAACCTTCTCGCTGTACATTCATCTCACCCCACTTTTACCGAATCCGCCTTAATCTGCCACCTATTGGGCTATGAGTCAAGCCAAAACCGAAAATGTGCTTGTCAACCCATCCGCTTTGCATTATCATGCATTGCTTCGAAACGGTACGTCAATGAGATAGGGGGTTTGGCAAGTTTGTTGAAATTCAAAGTAACGTTTGGTAGCTTCTCCGCAGAAGGAGGGTGAGTTCTTTGAACGACGAGAAGTGGTACTACCTGCTCGAGGAGATAGACCGCAAATTCGGCATCGAGGAACGAACCACCCATGAAATCCCTGAGCGTCGAACTACCATCGAGACAGCCATATTTACGGGTGCCAGTGGACGTATGAAGCTTGAGCGCACCACCAGGGCTGTCATCCTTGAGCGACAGGTGAAGTTTTCGAAGCGAATCGGTGGCGAGACAGTCGAGAAATATGTTTATTCAGACACGGAGAAGACACACCGGGTAACACTGTACAAATGGGATGATGAAAGAGAAGAGTGGGTTGAGATCGATTTCAGAAAACTCGGTACTTAACCCGCTTTGACGGTCCACGCGAATTGCCTGACTCAGGAGGCAATCTGAAGGGCATGAAGAGCCAGTCCAATCGCACGAACAGGAAAGCGTCACCAGATCTCTCAGGTTTGCCTGCGTCCTCGACGTTCATTTCGCAGGCAAAGTTGGAGGAGCTCCTGGCTACGGTCAGTCACTGTCGCTCCCTCCTTATTCTGACCCACGACAATCCTGATCCAGATGCCATCTCGGCAGCATCGTGCCTGCGCTATATCATTTCTAAACGCCTCGGGGTACGTACCAGGATTGGGTACGGAGGCATCATCGGCAGGGCTGAGAACAGGGCAATGTTGAGCCTCTTGAAGATTCATGCAACCAAGGTGACCGAGGCTGTGATTCGAAGATACAGGTCGGTGGCTTTGATCGATACCCAGCCAATGACCGGCAATAACTCTCTCCCACATGATGTCGAGACTCTAGTTGTAATTGACCACCATCCCTTACGGAAATCCACCAGGGCAGCGTTTCTCGATGTGAGACCCAACTACGGCGCGAGTGCGTCAATCCTGACCGAGTATCTCTTTGCCAGTGGACTCGATGTCCCGGGGAGCCTTGCAACTGCTCTCTTCTACGGAATCGCTTCAGAAACCCAGGATCTTGGGCGGGAAGCCTCCGAAGCCGACAAGCGTGCATATCTGGCACTTTTCCCGAAGACCAACTGGAAGATTCTCTCCCGCATTAGGCGCCCACCGCTAGACAGGATGCATTTCGCCTATATGGCAAAAGCAATTGCCAATGCCCAAACATACAAACATGCGATAGCTACAAGCCTCGGTAAAGTCGAGTATGCCGACATTGTGGCTGAAGTTGCTGAGATGCTGCTTGGCCTTAAGCGGATCAGCTGGTCACTCTGTACTGGCAGGTATAAAGACACCATTCTGGTTTCACTAAGAACCTCGCGAACCAAGGGACGTGCAGGGACAATTGCCAGACGCGTGGTTGGACCGTCCAACACTGCTGGTGGTCATGACATGATCGCCGGAGGTCAGGTGGATTGCAGTGGTAAAACAGAGGAAGAACGTGACCAGATGGAACGCAAGATCATTGAGACATTCTTCAGAATAATGGGAAAGCAGGAGTTAGGTGAGCCAAGCAAGCTCCTGACTGAGGAGAAAAAAGAACCCGGAGATTGCGAGAGCCGCCGGTAGTGAACCTTTGAATAGAACCAAAAGGGAGGAGGTGAAAAAATGAAGGTAACCGTCGATGCTGATCTCTGTACAGGATGCGAACTGTGCACTCAGACGTGTCCTGATGTTTTTGAGATGGACGGCGACGTGGCCAAAGCCAAGGTAGAGGAGATACCTGCAGGCGCTGAGGATTGCGCCAAGCAGGCAGCCGATGATTGTCCGGTTGAGGCGATTAAGATTGAATAATTCGGGCAGGGGTCTATCCCCTGCCCTTTACACTCCATACAGGCGTGCGTGGTAATAGATGTATTCCTGCGCATAGCCAGCATACTTGCCAAAGTACCTTTGTCCGAACTCCCTCACCCTCTTGAAGCTCAGTGTGTTCGAGTTGAAATAGACTGTCTCAATTGCTCGCTTTATCCAGACATCGACAGGAAAGGCCTCATATTTTGAATAGGCGAATAGCAACACACAGTCAGCTATCTTGTCACCAACGCCCGGAATTGTCTTTAGAGCTTGCCTTGCATCATCATAGGACATAGCACGCAGGAGGTTGAGATCAATGCTTCCA
>JALGWB010000092.1 GCA_025774405.1 bacterium | reverse complement strand
CATCGATCATGATCAGCGAAAAAGCCTCACCAAACCTCTCCGATCTCCCTATCTCCTTTCTCACGGCGTCGATCAGAAAGCGGTAGTTGTAGGCACCTGTAAGTCCGTCAGTTATGGAAAGTGTTTGAGTCCTTTCATACTGCTTTGCAGTCTTGAGTGCAACTGCAGCTTCTCGCGCAAGGACTTCAAACAGACGCAGCTGCTCCTTTGACAGATCATCGCCCGGAAGGATAACGCAGATAATACCGATCTCTTTTCGTTTCGACTTCAGTCTGGCAGCAGCGACAGGCTGTCTGGTGGTATGGGCTCGCAACCACCCGAGGTGTCTGAAATTTATCACATTTCCCAGTCTTACCACAGTGGCTCCTCTCAGACTCACACCATGTCTGGGCTTGATTGCCGCCGGGCTGGTCTCCTGGGTCTTTATTACGGGTCTGCCCTGCCTTGTGGCTTGGCCATAGCAGACAAGCACCCGGTCACGAGCGGTTTCGATAGTCATGAAAGCTGCCTTGCCAGAAAGGATTTCCCGAGCACAGTCAAGCAGAGGCGAGACAATCCTTGGCAAGGAGGCTCCCGTGGTTATGAGACCAGTAACTTCTATGAAGGTCGAGAAAACCAGATCGAGATTCTGAGGTAGTGCCCTATCAGATATTGTGGACTTTGCCATTGACGATGCCTTTAGCTGCTGTCCTTGAAGGCTGCCAGGATAGTTCTCAGTCCTCTATAAATAAGCCAAGATGCAGCCACAATAACGGCGAGTGGAAAGTAATAGACCCGCCTGAGCGGGATTCCCATCTTGGTCATTACCAGATTGAACTTGATGAGCAGAACAACCATGAGGGCTGCTACAGCAAGCAATATTGCGCCTCGGATCCCTTCAGCGATCTGTTTTGATTCCAAGCAACCCTCCGCCATTCATGGTGCCCCCGGCAAGACTCGAACTTGCGGCACACGGTTTAGGAAACCGTTGCTCTATCCTAACTGAGCTACGGGGGCACCCTATTCATAATTTATGACAGAAAAGACATCGTAGTTGTCAAGCAGATTTCGACCTTTAAGCCCTGTGAGCTCGATCAGGAAAGCACAACTTACAACCTTCCCTCCCAGCTTTTCAACCAGATCCACAGCTGCTCTGGCTGTACCGCCTGTTGCCAGCAAATCATCCACAATGAGGACCCTCTCGTCTTGCTCAATCCCATCCCTATGCACCTCGATCGCATCTGTTCCATACTCAAGCTGGTATGTTTGTCTTTCGGTCGCTGCTGGCAGCTTACCTGGTTTTCTTACGGGCACAACTCCACACCCGAGCTCATAGGCGACAGGGCCACCAAGTAAGAAGCCGCGGGCTTCGATACACACTACTTTCTCAATATCGGCATTTCTGTACCGAGAGGCAATGATTTCTACGGCTCTTCTGAATCCATCACCATCCTTGAGCAAAGTGGTTATATCTCGAAACAGTATTCCCTTCTTGGGAAAATCCGGGATACTGCGAATCAGGTTTGCGAGCTCTTCCACATTGTCCCTCCTTCCTGGCTGGTTCATCTTTAGAAAGCATAATCAAATCCACCGAGATCCTTCCTGGGTTCTTCCCAGGCAACATCCATGCGTTCGACATGGGCATACCTGGGGCCTATCTTTAGCTCATCGATCAAAGCATGGATGAGCGATCTATCTCCCTCAGCTACAACTTCCACGCTTCCATCAGGGAGATTGCGTACATACCCACTTAGACCGAGAGATGTAGCCTGCTGTCTCACGAAGTAACGGTATCCGACTCCCTGAACCACTCCCCATATCCTGACTCTAGCTCGTGCGAGATCAGCCATGTTCCCAGCTTGTCACGCTATGGCCTTACTGACAGCATCTTCTGGATTTTCAGCAGCGACAATACCTGGATCAACGTCCCAGGATTCTAAGCTAACAACACGTTTCCCCAGAGCAAGCCCAAAGCCTATTTCCGAAAGCGTACCGTAACGGCCACCAATAGCTATCAGGGCATCACACGTGTGGGCTATGATCGCGTTTCGTGCGTGCCCCATGTTGGTAGCAATCGCTATGTCAATGTGAGGATTGGCGTCTGAACGGGAGCTCCCAGGCAGTATACCCACTGTTAAGCCACCGGCCATCTTGGCCCCCTTTGCTGCTGCCTCCATTACTCCTCCCAGACCACCACAGACAAGCACACAGCCCCTGGTGGCGACGAGGCTCCCAACCTGCTCAGCCAATTCCAGAATCCCCTCCGGAGCATCCGATCCCCCAATAATTCCTATGAATTTTGCCATGTCGCCCACCAACTCAAGAGTGCAGTGGAGTTATCGGGCTTTGACCGCCTATCTTGCTTAAGACCTTTAGCAATTGTATTCGCTCGAATCGACAAAATCAAGGATAACGGCAGAGACATCACGGGTGATGTTCTCAGCCCTGGCTCTCGCCAATTCTCACGGTCACAAAGAAGTCCCGGGCTATTCGCTCGATGGTGAAGCCGGTGAGTCCACAGCCCTGCAACAGGTTCCTGATGTCATCAGGGTTGTAGAGATAGAGATTGCACTTCCTGCGATATCTCAATTTACGTTGCCAGGCAAGCAGACCGCCAGCAGCGGGAAAACTGAAGAAAGCTCGGGATCTGGTCTGCTCGATCACCCTTCTGACGACTGCTATAGGTTCGGCAATGTAGTCCATAAATCCCATTGCAATTGAGTAGTCAAAGACCTCCTTGAAATCGAAGGTCATGAAATCGTCACATATGAATTCACATCGGTCTGCGACTCCTGCCTCATTTGCCCTTGATCTGGCGATATCTATCATCGTTGGAGCAAAATCGATGCCTACCACTCGCCTGGCTCCTTTCTGAGCCAGAGCAACCGAGTAGTGACCCGGACCGCAGCCAATATCGAGCACTGATTTGCCCTTAATCGGTTCACATCTTTCAAGTGTCATCCGATATCGCATCATCATACTCTTCCTGAAGAGCCTGTTTATCACCTTGTTCCAGAGGGTGTTGCTAGTGCCGTATATGGCACTGAAATCATGAGCGTACCTGTCGAAAAATTCTGAAGTGCGGCTGTCTCCTTTCATACGATAGCCTCCTCACCAAGCTCTACCCTGATGAAGTCAGCAAAACTTGTGATCTCGAAGTCACTGAGTAGATTCCTCAACTTGGACTGGGTGCTCTTCAGATTGACATATGACTTGAAGCGTCTTGCCAGCGGCATCCTAAGGCGCGGATGTTCAGGATCGAATTCTCTTGGATGAACGTAGAATACAACAGGTCTGCCCTCATCGAGAACGTTCTGTGCCATTCTGCGAATCAATCTGTATGGGAAAAGGCGCAGATAGCCGCCACCGAACAGACAAAGGGGTTTACCGAGGATATCGACTACTGAGATCGGGAACTCGTAGAAACAGTGTGGACTGCTGGTCACCTTGTAAGGTGCTCGCATGTGGACTTTCATTCCTCCATGCTGCCTTGAAGCGGGAAACAGGGATGAATCATAGCCAAAACCTGCCTCGAGGAGCTTGTCAAAGAACCACGGAGTGGCCTCGGTAAGGGAGAAGCCAGAGGCTCTGAAGCCAAGTACTGGCTCACCGGTTAGATCTTCGAGTATGCGTTTACTTCTCAATGCATCCTCAAGAAATTGCTCGGGTGTCATCCTGTAGGCGAGCTCATGCAGATATCCATGAGATGCTATCTCATGTCCGCAACGTTGAACTTCAGCTACTAAATTAGGGTGCCGCTCTGCAATCCAGCCAAGAAAGAAGAAGGTAGCCCTCATTTGGGAAACAGCCAGCACTTCGAGGATTTTCCTCATTCCGACCTCGACTCTAGCTGGTAGCCCCTCCCATTCTGAGGGCTCAGGTGCTCCGGGCACATCAAGGATGTGATACCAGTCTTCAACATCGACGGAAAGAATGCATCTCATCTTCACCTACCCAGGTCATACTCGGCCACTGCCTTAAGGACGTCTTCAACGGTGATGTTTTCCATGCAAACGGGGCGATTGCAGTCGGGAGCGAAGCCACGATAAATCTCAACACAGGGGCTGCAGGACGCACCCTGATAGATGCTTCTGTTACGCATTCCAACAGGGCAATACCTTTCAGGAGATTCAGGTCCGAAGAGGCCTATGGTTGGTGTTCCCATCGCTGCAGCAATGTGCATCGGCCCGGTATCGTTACTGATGAAAAGATCGCATCGGGCAACAAGATGAGCAGTTTGCTTAATTGAGAATCTTCCTGCGGTATTGTGAACGTGCTCATTTCCCACCAGCCTGACGATTTGCTGGCAGTGGCTGTGTTCCTTTGAATTCCCTGTCAGGATGACAGCAGATCCCATGCTTACAAGGCTTGCTATTAGCTCTACGAACCTCTCGAGGGGCCAGCGCTTTGCCGGTGCTCTAATACCTGAACCGGTATGGATGCCAATGAGACTTCGACCATCCAATTTGAGGCTTTCCATCCAGGCATCAACGATCGTGCGGTCTTCGGGTCCGACAGCTACTGGCACAAGGTGATCGGGTTGTTTCGCGGTGATCCCCAGCGGTTCCAGTAGACGGACGTAGGAAGTGACCATGTGACAGTTTGGATTCAGGAAGACAGGATCCGTGAAGAGGAGTCTTCTGGGATTGTCATGGTAGTAGAGACCAATCCGTCTCGGGCTTCCGACCAGATATGCAAGAATGGCCGTCGATTGAAAATGTTGCTCGAAATCAATGGTACAGTCTGGCCGAAGCCGCTTTAGATGTCTGAGGAGCCCAAGAAAGCCTGCTATCCCTTTATCCTTGCCAAGAACGTCATAGACTATCACTTCATCGATCTGGGGCTGTCCGTCGAGTATGCCACTTGAAAGAGGCGTTACGAGCACTGAGATCCGCGTATTGGGTATATGCTCACGAAGCCTGTCGATTGCTGTGAGCATGAGAACGGTGTCACCAAGTCCGACAAGCTTTATTGCCAGGATCGAAGTTGGCTCTTGGGAGCGGGATACAGGTCGGCGGCCCAGTCGACTCTTGAGGCCATCGAATGAAGCTATACTTCTTGTAAGAAGTCTCCCAACTGATCTGTCAAGATTTCTGAAGATCTTGCGCATAGTCGATTTCGCCCCTACTGGTGGGATTGTACTTCAAATCGCCGGCCTTCTCAAGGCTAGCCAGGGGGGTCGAAGCCTGCACGTTTTTAGCTCCGACCCCGTTGTTGAGAGTCGGGGCGAGAGGATTTGAACCTCCGACCTCCTGGTCCCGAACCAGGCGCGCTTACCGGACTGCGCTACGCCCCGCTAGATTTGATTGCCCAATCGAGAAAGCTGAAAGCACCTTTGGCCGCCACAGTAACAACTATTCCAGCGATCAGGATTCCGAGCCCGATGCAGATGATAGCCCACCTGAACTTGATGCCGAAGACAAATGCTGCAAGAGCGCCTGTCCACGCACCAGTCACTGGAAGCGGCACTGCCACAAAGAGCGTTAAACCAATTGCCTCATACCTTTCTATAAGTCTACCACGTCGCCTGGTTCTCGCAAACAACCAGTTGAAGAATTTGTCAAAGATCGGTGCTTTGCGCAGGAATCGCGATACAGGATCAAGCAAAAGCAGTATAGGTATGACCGGGATAAAATTACCAGCAACTGCAAGCAGATAGGTTTTGGCGAGTGGGATGTGTGGCGCAAACTTTAGAGCCCAGGGGATCGCACCCCTGAGCTCCAGAATCGGCAGCATTGCCATGCTCAGGACAATCATCTCCTCAGGCACGTTCGCAATCCAGGACGCTTCATTCATGTCGAGACCCAGGCTTTAGATTCCAGGACTTAATCACATCGATTGACTTATAGTCAGTGAGATCCAGATGCAGTGGAGTAACCGATATCACCCCTTCCTCTATGGCTTCAAAATCAGTGTCTTCCCCCCCACGCGATATCGGCGGTTCCCCGCCAATCCAGTAATAATCCTTACCACGTGGATCAGTCTTGCGCACAATAGCATCTCGATAGATTCGTTTTCCGAGTTTGGTGATTCTCACTCCCCTTATGTCCTCAGGTGGTAACGATGGTACATTCACGTTAAGGAGTGTACCGGGTGGTAATCCGTGCTTGAGGACCTCCTCGGCTATCACAGCCGCAAACCTGGCTGCAGCCTCGAATCTGCACTCTTTCCAGGAACATACTGAGATAGCAACCGAAGGCAATCCGAGAAGTGTTCCCTCAAAGGCAGCAGCAACAGTTCCTGAATAGGTTATGTCGTCCCCAAGATTGGGACCGTGGTTGATACCAGAGATGAGCAGATCGGGTCGCCTCTCAAGCAGCCCACGCATCGCAAGGAGTACGCAATCTGTCGGAGTACCATCAACAGCCATGGTGTCTTCATCGAGTTTCTGTATTCTCAGGGGATTGTCAAGCGTAAGCGCATGACTTGATCCACTCCGCTGTCGCTCAGGTGCGACTATCGTTACAGTTCCAAGATGACGGACGGCTTCTTTAAGATACCTCAACCCGTCAGCAGTTATGCCGTCGTCATTCGTCAAAAGGATGTGGATGTCTCGGGCTTCATTTTCGGACAAGGTGTTCGAACCTCCAGAAGATGCTGCGAAGCATCAATCCTATGAATAATAACGGTTGTCTAAGTGGATGTATATAGCTTTTCTCGGATCTGTAGATTGTCGCAATCGGTACTGATTGGATTCGAAAGCCTGAGTGTGTGGCTCTGATGAGAATCTCACTCTCGGCTCCATAGCCGCGGGAGGTTGTCCTGACACTCTCCAGTACCTTGCCTGTGAGCAGGCGGAAGCCCGATTGCGAATCATCGATGCGAGTGCCAGCCGACAGAGATACCATCCATGAACTCAGGGTGTTTGTGATGATCCTCACGATGGGCATCTTACCAGGTTGACGCTTGCGGGTGCCGATGATTATGTCTGCGCCTGTCTTAAGCCACTGTTCTACAAGTTCGGGGATTTCTTCTGGACAATGCTGGCCATCCGCGTCCAGTGTGACTACAGCAGTGCAACCTGACTTGAGTGCATATTTGAATCCTGTCCTCAGAGCTTCGCCTTTGCCCATGTTCCTCGTATGCCTTATGACGGTGACGCCCGCCTGGTTGGCGACCAGTGAGGTTTCATCAGTTGATCCATCATCAACCACCACGATGTCAAGTCGCGGACTGACTCTCCTTGTTCGGCGAATGACATCACCTAGTGATCGTGCAGCATTGTAGGCTGGTATGATCACCACGATCCGATCGTAGGCCTCTTCCACTCTCCGCGATGGTTCACAACACATAGGGTTCACCACCGGTATCTATTCTCTCAAAAAAATACCATTGCTCAGGATACTTCGCTATCCACTTTTCAAGCGTTTTCACGAATTCCTCAACGACTTCTCGAGGGGTCTTGAGTGGCTCCTCTGGAGAGTAGACGTAGCCTGCCAGCTCAAGATGGTACTTGCCATCTGCACCTTTCAGGCAAAAACCAGCGATGACAGGAATCCTCTCCGAGGTAGCCAGATAGGCATAACCCGAGGGTACCCTTGTCCTTACGCCGAACATGGAAACGATATAACCGGTACCGGTATAGACTCTGTCTGCAACTATGCCTATGCTTGATGTCTCAGCTGCTGCTCTTATTTGCCTTGCCGCTTCTTTGACTGACATGATCTTGAGACCCTTTTGCTTTCGATGCTTCCTGAACAGGCTCGCAA
>JALGWB010000091.1 GCA_025774405.1 bacterium | reverse complement strand
GACTGCGAGCAGTATTGATAACGCTGGCAATGTCACAGGCATCTATATCAAAGCCAAGAGCAACTGTGGTAGAACTATGAACGTTGATGTTTTCATTCCTGGATGGACGCCGCCAAAGCTCGTTCCCGTTTTTGTTGGATTCTGCAAGGAATGGGACTTCTTCCATCATGATCTATTCTCTCAAGGGTGGACTCACTATGGTCCGATGCCCAACATTGATGCTAGCTACAGTGATCGTATGCGTCTTGACTGGAGTGTGCCTGGTGGAACCGGGATGCGATCCTCACCTGTGGTGGCGAGTGCCCGGATTGAACTTGCCCCAGGTGATACTGCGAAGTGTATTGCTTTTGTTGCGGCCTCAACGGGCTCAGTCTATTGCTATGATGCCATTGATGGCAGGCGCATCTGGGCAAGAGGACTTGGTTCTGATCTCCATTGCACACCCATTGCGTGCGATACGATCTTTGCCAGCGATGGTGGCTATGAGATTCTGAACCGTGTCTATACCAACGCCCCCGACTCTCGAGTTTACGCTTTAGACCTTGAGACTGGAACAGTTGAGGGCTTCTGGCAGGAGCCAACAATGCAACCGCTTGAGGCGGAGCCTAGGATTGCGATGCTACCTGAACCAGGCATCCCCGGATCCTATCGAACTCTTATCTATGTCGGTTCAATGGGTGGTTACATGTACGCTATCGACGCTCAAACGATGACGGACGAATGGGATGTGCCCGTCGGGGCTCCGATAAACTGCCCTGCAGCTGTTGGGAGCATTGTGCTACCGAGCCTTAAGAGCAGTGGGCCGGATGAACGCCTGCAGCCAACGATGCGAATGGACGTCATTTTCTTCGGTGATGCATCAGGTGGTGTGCACTGTGTCGAGGCACTTGGCGGGGCCCCTATCTGGGACATCAATCTTGGGATGGAGGTGCTCGCCTCACCGGTTGTCTGTGATAGCGTTACTCAGGCAGGAGTAACAGGCTATTCGGACCAGATCCTTGTGGTTGCAACCATGGATGGGACAATCCGTGCACTTGATGCTGCAAGTGGTATGGAATTGTGGTCCTATGCCACAGGTGATGCAATTGCGTCAAGCCCTTCAGTTGCAGTTGACCATGTTCACAACTGGGGCATGGTATGGTTCCAGACGACTTCTGGTACGGTCTATTGCCTCCACCTTGGTGCTCCCCCGGGTGGTAATCGGGTGATATGGACCTATACCAATCCCGACGGTGGCTCCGGTTCTTCTCCTGGCGTTGTCCTGCCCTACGGAAGGCTGCCGATTGGGTTTGACGGATCCGGTGAGCCAGTCTATCCGCCGGCGTGTGCGACCGGGGATCCTGAGGATGACGGAGTTGTCTATATCGGAATGGGAGGTGGTGGTGCGGGTGGTGGCATCTATGCTCTCGATGCTGCTGATGGTACGCTGCTTTGGCACTACGACTTTCCTGGCCTGAGTGATGCCTCACCGGCCCCAACCATGGGAAGACTCTATATGACGGCAGATGCCTTGTATGCCTTCGCGCCTGATACGCTGGCGGGTATCTGGGCGGGTGATGTTGTATCAACACTCGGGCTCGAGATCAGCCCGAATCCTGTTGGCTCGAGAATGGCGATCTCCTATTCTGTGCCTGTCAAATCCGGTGTTGCCCTCAAGGTCTATGATGTAAGGGGGCGCCTGGTCAAGACGCTCTTTGCTGGCAAGCGTGAGCCAGGGCATTACAGTGCAACCTGGGATGGCAGGAATGCAGCAGGTGACAAGCACATTTCGAAGAAGATCGTCAGGATGAGATAGACCACGCCAATGCGAGGAATGTAGACTCCCGAGGGTCCACGGTGCCTGCCCTGCACCCTCCTGGGGTCGGAGCCAAAAACGTGCAAGCGAAGAGTCTACTGGCTCGAGCTATGTATGATGCTCAGCGTGCGCGGTTCGTCGTGATTTGATTGCTGCTTGGCAGGCTTTGGTTAAGGTGATTCATTTGAAGCAATTTTTCGTGCAGGCCTGCCAGCAGAGCATCAATCTCAGCTCCAGCAAGTCTCTCACACAATTCATACAGGAGTTCACCTGGGAGGGGGAACCACTGACTCAGGAGCAGGATCAGAGCTAAGAGCCTTGCGGATGCACATTTTTGGCTCCGACCCCAAAAGGGTGCACGTGAACTCTTGAGATACCCTCGTTGAGGCACTGTAGCCCTGTCAATGGCGTCTCGATAAGGCCTACCGGAAGCGATGCGAAACGGAAGAGAGAGCGGGTGAGCACTTTGCCAGGGGATACGGTTCGGCCTTTGACAAGTGGCTCGTCATGGAGTAAGCTTTAGGTGCATGGAGCTTGGTGTGAGTTAGGCTTTCGACTGAAGGAGGTCTTGGAAGCGTACTCGACAGACAAGCAACCAATTGCGATTGAGATTCATCCGACTCACAAGGTGGGTCGGATTTTGCTTTTACTCTCCAAGTTATGGGTTTCAGCACAGTGGGTAAAGTGTGAATGAGAACGTCGCATATCAGCGATACACAGGAGGGCAGACGATTGCGACAGGCTGAGAAGGTCCTACTTGTAGGCATTTTCAATGGGCGTGGTGGGAGAGCTGCTGCTGAAGAATCTCTCGATGAGCTAGCTTCGCTTACGCGGACTGCAGGTGGCGAGGTCGTTGCCAGCATCTTGCAGGAGCGCAGGCGAACGGACCCTGCGACCTTCATTGGCAAGGGCAAGGCCGAAGAGATCACCAACATTTGCAGGGAGCGGGATATTGACCTCATTGTTTTCGATGATGACTTAAGCCCCGCTCAGGCAAGGAATCTTGAGAAGATCACTGACTGCCGGGTAATCGATCGCAGCCAGCTCATCCTTGACATCTTCGCTTTGGGCGCTCGGACGAGCATTGCCAAGGCTCAAGTTGAACTTGCCCAGATTGAATATACACTGCCGCGACTTAAGCGCATGTGGGAACATCTCTCCCGGACTGGGGGTGGCATCGGTACGCGTGGTCCCGGTGAGACCCAGCTTGAAGTTGATCGACGGCGAATTCGGCGGCGCATGTTCACGCTCAAGAAGGTTCTTGAGAAGGTTGAACGTGATCGAGCGGTGCGAACTGCACGCCGCAAGCAATTTACTCAAGTGAGTCTTGTGGGCTACACCAATTCCGGAAAGTCAACCCTGTTCAATCAGTTGACTCAGGCGAATGTGCCTACGGGGGATCGCCTCTTTGAGACGCTCGATGCAACGACTCGCATCCTGCGGCTGCCAATGAAGGAGCGGGTGCTGCTGAGCGATACGGTCGGCTTCATCCGCAAGATTCCTCATCACCTTGTCGCATCTTTCCATGCAACTCTTGAATGCGTGATTGAGGCAGACCTTATCATCCATATCGCTGATCTAAGCCATAGAGACTATGAGGAGCAAATCGCTACCGTGCGGTCCGTGCTGAGGGAGATTGGTGCTGGAGGGAAGCCAGAGCTTCTGGTCTTGAACAAAGTTGATATGGTTGCTGACGAGGTGAGTCTCAAAGTGGCACTCCGTAACCATGAGAGCGCCATCCTTGTAAGCGCACTCTACGGCTGGGGAATCGATGCAGTCAAGGAACGCCTGTTGGGGTTTGTCCTGGATCGGAAGCAAGAGGTGAGGCTCATGCTGCCTCCCGAGGACGGCAAGCTCCTGGCCTACCTTCACAGGTTTGGGACGGTGCTCAGGCGTGAGCTCATAAATGGCAAGCTCCAAGTTGTTGCAAAGCTTGAGCGACGCTACCTTGGTCCACTTGCTCCCTACCTTCAGCGTGCAGGCGTCGCTGAGGGAGAGCGCTCTTGAGAATCACAGCCACTGACACCGTGCTTGTCACAGGCGCAAGCGGCACTGTCGGCTGGATGCTTGCCAGGAAGCTCGCAGGGCAGTGCAGGGTGCTCGGCGCTTTTGCTTGCCATGAGATTGTGCCGTCGGGCGTTGAGGGTTTGAGGCTTGATCTTAAGGATATTGACGCGATCGGAAGGATTGTCGAACAAGCAGCGCCCGATGTGATTGTGCATCTTGCTGCACTTACCAATCCTGACGAATGCGAATGCAATCCCGAAGCAGCTTTTCGTATCAATCGTGATGCCGCACTTGAGATTGCGCGGGTCGCAAGAGCGCTTGGAGCCAGGCTTATTTTTGCCTCCACCGATCTCGTGTTTGACGGCAAGAGGGGCAACTACACCGAAGAGCATGAAGCAAGGCCCTTGAGCATCTATGGTCGGTCCAAGCTTGAGGCTGAAGAAGGGGTTTTGAGAGCCTGCCCCGGGGCATTTATCTTCCGAACATCACTCGTCTATGGGTTTGGAAGTCCTGTGAGTCATACTTTTCTTACGACCATCATCGAGAAACTCGAGCTTGGCGAGCCGATGAAGGTCTTCATTGACCAGAAGCGTAGTCCTATTCTGGTGGATGATCTGGCTCGGGCTATTGTGGCTGCTCTCGAGAAGGATCTTGCAGGAAGGTATCACATCGCTGGTAACGAGGTTCTGACACGGTATGAGTTTGCGCTTCTGCTGTGTAAGGCATTTCGTCTCGATGAGCGCCTTCTGGTTCCCATCAAGATGGCTGAATTTGGATATCTTGCCAGGCGCCCCTTGGACTCAAGTCTCGATAGCACTCGCTTCTGTACGGCAACTGGCTTCTCCCCCACTGCCATCCGGGCCGCCCTTCAAGAATTGGCAGAAGAGTATCGGAAGGCAGGTCAAGCCAGCTAGATGATGGCCGGCTTCGCTGTACCTGCTGGGGCTGCCCTATTCAGGGGTGCCTTCGCCGAGCAGGTCAACAGCGTCTTCAACTGTGATCTCGCCCTTGCGGAGCTTTTCGAAGACATCTGTGCGACTCATGCGTGGAGCTGAATGTTCCGCCTCCTCCTTGATGCGCAGGCGGACGACCAATTCATCGAGGCGCTTTCTCACAGTTGGATATGAAATGGCGAGGTGGCGCTCCACCTCTTTGATATTCCCCCTGCAGGCCAGGAAGGTGTGCATAAAATGGCGTAGATCGTCAGGAAGGCCACAATAGCGGCAGGTTTCAAGATCGGTTGTGATCTTGGTCTTGCACCTTGGACAACTAAGCTCTGTGATACGGAGAGTAGCGTTGCAGGCTGGGCAATTAGCGATTGGTCGATTATTCAAGATTTCAACTCCCGACTTGAGAATCATAACCCGAAGATTATATTTGTCAAGTCCGAAATTGAATATTTCGTACTGGGTCAACCCGGGAAACCCATCTGTCTCCGTCGAAAGGGCGGTTGGAGTGTGGAAATCTCGCGGGGATTCTCAGGCGGTGCCTGATGGTGGGGCTGGTATTGTTGAATGATTGAGCCCCGATGGAGTCGTGCGCACTCGACTTGGTGGATGCTCAACAATGGAGCCGAGGCTCGTGGAGAAGCTGCGGGATCAAAGCAGTTGTCAGGGGTTGACTTGGATCAGACGAGGAGTTTAGTATTCACAGGTGTGACAATTCGATTAGCCTCTGGATACGGAGCGAGGGATTCTGCGCCCGGGCTTGGTGGGGAATTGGTGGCGTGGAGGGATGGGTCGAGATCGACAACGTTGTTTCTCCCCTCATGGGCACAGCGGTAGGGAATCGTGATGGCAGACAGGTTCGGAAAGATACGCAAGCTTTTCCCTATAACCAGGAAGTATATTTATCTCAACCATGCCGCAGTCTCTCCTATCCCCAGGCCAGTCGCTGAAGCCCTGAGAAAGCAGGTTGCTGAGCAGCTCGCGTATGGTGGCAGGGCTGAAGATCTCTGGGAAAAACGTGCGGAGCAAGCAAGGCGAGAGGCAGCCAAGCTTTTGGGTGCGAAGCCGAGCGAGATAGCATTTGTTACGAACACTACGCACGGGCTCAATCTTGTTGCCCGTGGCGTGGACTGGAAGCGCGGTGATAATGTCGTTCTTCCAAGAGTGGAGTTTCCTGCCAATGTCTATCCCTGGCTTTCGCTCCAGGCAAAGGGCTTGCGCATCAAGTTCGTCCCTGAGCGGGATGGGCGGATATTACTTGACGATATTGAGCGTGCTATTGATCGGCGCACAAGAGTTGTTGCCATAAGTTTTGTTGAATTTACTAGCGGCTATCGAAACGATCTGACGGCGCTTTCGAAAATCTGTCACGACAAGGGAGCCTATCTTGTTGTTGACGGAATCCAGGGTGTCGGAGCTCTTAAGCTAGATGTCAAGAAGGCAGCAATTGATGCGCTCTCAGCGGGTGGGCACAAATGGCTCCTGGCACCCCAGGGCACAGGTATCTTTTACTGTCGGCCTGGGTTGCTTCGGAAGCTTGAGCATCCCATGCCAGGCTGGATGTCTGTCGTGGGCTGGGAGAATTACTATCAGTTTGAATACAGGCTTTTCAAGGATTGCAGGCGTTTTGAGTCGGCGCAAAAGAATCTTTTGGGTTTGTGTGGCTTGCTTGAGGCATTGAGATTGATCAACCGGCTTGGTATCGATGCGATTGAGCGACGCATCCTTGAGATCACAGATTATCTCTGCGAGCGACTTCAAACTCATGGCTATCGCATCTTTAGCCCGAGGGGCGATCGTGAGAAGTCGGGCATTGTCTCTTTCTATCCGAAACGACGCAAGGCTGAAGCCGTCTGGGCAAGTCTTCTTAAGCAGGGCTTTGTCACCTCAGCCCGCCAGGGACGCATCCGCATCTCCCCCCATTTCTACAACAACTTCGCAGACATCGACCGCCTCCTCCATGCACTCTCTTGGGGTCGGAGCCAAAAACGTGCAAGATGATGGCCCTGGCATGGTACTTGCTAAGGGCCTGGTTGCTAAGAGGCGGTTTCCTAATTCGTTGGCGCATGGATTGCGAGTTACCCCTTCCCTTCTAATATGTTCATAGTACTGGAGATAGCATGGAGACCGGACCGCTTGCGGCTTTCCGTTCACCTGCCATTGCCCTGTTATCCACCCTCTGCCATGCCGCCGTGCACGTTTTTGGCTCCGACCCCAAAAAGGTGCGAGGGCGGGTTTAGGTTGCGTTCAGATCGAGTCTTCGGAGGATTGTCAGGACCTTTTTCTGTCTGTGGCATCGAAAGAATATGAAGTCCGGGAGTCCTCACGAGCCGAATTAGCGTCCGCAGCAGGTGTCTTGAGAAAACAGGTATGATATAATCGCAACCGGGCGGAGCTATCGCCGCAGGACTTTGTGCAATCGGGCGGTGAGAAAGGTCAACGATGCAAGGAGGCGCTGTCAAGTCCCGAACCCGAAATCCAGAAGCGATATCCTACAGAAGGAGCACACACCATGAGAAGGATGGAGAAGCAGTTTAGCTGGTACGTGAGGGAAGGCTTCAAGATTGAGAAAGTCATCTCCGGACTTTCCTTCCCAGTCAACATCGCCTTCGTTCCGAAGCCTGAGAAACAAACGGGCGCACCCCTCTTCTATGTGACCGAGCTCTACGGCGCCATCAAGGTTGTTACGAACGATTTCGAGGTCATGACATTCGCCGACGGGCTCCTTAACTACGATCCAGACTACAAGCTCCCAGGGACAGGCGAGTCAGGGGTCATCGGGATAGTTGTGAGAGATGACGGTGTCGTCTTTGCCTCGATGATTTACAAGGACGGTGACGCATTCAAGAACAGGGTCGTCAAGTTCCTAACCCAGGACGGCTTGAAAGCCACCAGGGCTGAAACAATCCTCGATGGCATCCCATCGATAAACGCAGCTCACCAAATCCAGGCACTCA
>JALGWB010000090.1 GCA_025774405.1 bacterium | reverse complement strand
CTGCAAGATAGACGCTTTGATAGGAGCCAGCTGTGTGGAAAACGAAAGTCACTTTCTTAAGCGAAGCCTGCTCGTGATGTTGAAGTCCGGCTGTGCAACCGAGCAAACCGATGGCTATGAAAATAACAATCCGCCTGGGTAGTTGACTTTGCATCTTATCCTTCTTTGACGCAGCAGCTTCGAGCATGGCTGAGAAGGCTCCGCAGTGAGCCGTCCTTATCATCCCGGGAAGGACTGGCTTCTACCATGGGATCCTGTCTCATTATAACCAATCAAAGTCCAGGTTGCTGTGTTCACTGCTGGCAACCTCGTTCTCAAAGCCAATGTGCAGGTTCATATGCCTGGCATAACCTCCGGAAACCATCTTCCCAGAAGCCCCCGCACCCAATCACCGTAAAGGGTCACAAGTGCGGCTTCCCCGATGAAACGCGGCAAAAGCCCTGCAAGCACAAGCAGCACAAACCTTGCCAAGGACATACCTGAAAGCCCAGCAATCCAGGTGGCATATCTCAAGGGCACAGGTCCAAAGGCCGAAGCCAGGACAAACCAACCACCATACCTGGCAAAAGTGCGCTCAAAGCGGTCAACGACTCGAATCCTCCGCCTGAAAACCTTCTTGAGAAGCCTGCGCCCGTACCTCCTCGCCGGAATGAAACCTGCGAGCGTTCCAACAAGTGTGAACACGACCGCCAGGCAAGCCGACCAGAAGGCGTCTCCGCCTGACAGCCCCATGAGAATGATAAAAGCATCAGGTCCGATAGGTTGATAGTAAGCCACGGGCAGTCCAAGCATGACGATAACCAGGTTGCCATACTTCCCAAAGAGGTTGATGACAAGCCTGGCTGTCTCTGTGGCGACTGCCATACTCGAGCACTCGGCTGATAGCGGACGATTTCATACCTTCAACAGCATAATCCATGTCCCACCACTATGATAGCAATCACCCCACTACAATGCCATAGACCTTTATTCCAGCTTTGTCCTCATCGCATCCGCTACTGCCTTCCAGAAGGGATCCACCCTTGGATGCTCGAGCGCATGACGCTTGCCTCCCTCAACGATCCAGAAGCCTTCATCCCTGGTTATGACTTGGCCAATAGCCGCTGCAACGATTGATTTCTTGGCGAGAGCATCCAGCAATGCATTTACTTTTGATTGTTTAACGCAGATGAGAAGTGTGCCTTCGCTTATCGAAATCAGAGGATCCATGCCAAAGTAGTCACAGATGGCATTAACAGCCGGATCAATCGGGATGCTGTCCCTGTCAACCACTATGCCTGTACCCGATGCCTGGGCTATTTCAAACAGCCCGCCAATCACACCACATTCAGTGGCATCATGCATCGCAGTGACACCATCATCCCTCACCCCAATGGTCACAGCGGTAAGTGCATCGTCAACTGTTGTCATCTTATAGAAAAACTCCTGCCCCCGTCTGAGTATGTCCTCACCGAGGCCAGCTCGCACCATATCTGGAAAAGCACAGCTCATGATACCGGTTGCCTCAATCGCCGCCCCCTTGGTGACAACAACAACGTCACCGGGGCTTGCCATACAGGGATGCAGATAGTGATTCTCTGGTCCAACGGCTATAAAAGTCGCACCACCCACCATGGGATAATCGGTGCCACTGTATCTGGCGGTATGACCTGCAACCACGCTTGCCCCATACGTGATGCTCTCACGGTGAAAGGTTTTCCAAATCGCTGCAAATTGCTCCTCGGTAATTGACATGGGCAGGTTGAAATCGCAGATGATGTAAGCAGGAGGGAAGCCACTGGTAGTTACATCTGATGCAAGGATGTGCCATGCGAACCAGGCCGCACGTTCAAATCCATATTCTGGCACAATATAGATTGGATCGGTTGTGATGACCATAACCCGCCCGTCACCGATGCTCACAACACCACAGTCAACGCCGTGCTGGGGTGGGACAACAACCTCAGGACGGTACATCCCAAGATGCGGATAGATGACCTCATCGAAAAACTCAGGAGAGATCTTGCCAATCGCCGGGAACTTGGATTGGATTTGAGGATTTGCCTTTTCCATGTAGGGACCTCCTATCTTTGCATACCAGTTTAACAGGTGGGCTCTACTTGGGGGATCAAGGGCATCTCCCTCCGCCGGCATTACCCGGATCAGGTTTGAGGGTCGGCGTTACCTCGCCCTCTCAGCCCTCCTTCTGGAGAGCTCCCCTGCGCCCATTTCGTCATGCCAGAGGATCAGCACTATTCGATTCCAACCTTCACGGTGGAATCTATGGTGGCGCCTCCCAGTACGGTGTCACCCCTATAGAATACAGCTGCTTGACCTGGAGCGATACCCCATTTGGGCTCATCGAGAACCACTCGCACCCTAACTGCACTTTCTGGCACAATCGTTGCCCACACCGTTGGCTGGCGATATCTCATCCGCACCCTGGCTCTTACAACCTCAGTTGGCGGAATACCGCATACAAAAGCAGCCTGCTCACCGATAAACTCACTGCAGAAGATGTCTTCCCTTTGACCAACGATAACAGCGTTACGCTCCTTATCGATAGCGACAACATAGAGGGGCTTACCAGCACTGATGCCGATCCGCCGCCGCTGTCCGATGGTATATGAGACGATGCCATTGTGTTGACCAAGAACATTTCCATCCTTGCCCAGGATTGGACCCGGTTTCTGAGTTACACCAGTTCGTTTGATCACGAAGTCCCTGTAATTTCCATCAGTTACGAAGCAGATCTCCTGTGAGCCTGGCTTGTGCGCCACGTGCAAACCCAGGTGCTTTGCCAGTTTCCTCACCCTCGATTTTGTCAGATCACCGACAGGAAAAAGCGTGCGCCTGAGCTGTCCCTGACCAAGCACATAGAGGAAGTATGACTGATCCTTGGCACGGTCCGCTCCCTTCTTGAGCAGATAAGCCTGATGCACCCTGTCATACTGGATCCTCGCATAGTGGCCGGTAGCGACATATCGGATTCCCAGCTGGTCTGCCTTCCTCAGGAGTTCACCGAACTTAAGCCACCTGTTGCAAAGGATACATGGATTTGGGGTTTTTCCCTCAAGATAGGCATCACAGAAGGGCTTGATAATCAACTCTTCAAAAGCATCCCTGAGATCCAGAACGTAGTGGGGGATGCCGAGGCGTTGGGCAACTCTACGGGCATCATCAACGCCGGAAATACCGCAGCAGCCTCTCCATTGCTCCCCACACTCCCAGATCTTCATAGTGATGCCCACGACTTTGAATCCACGTTGCTTGAGGAGAGCAGCAGCTACAGAGGAATCCACCCCACCACTCATGGCCACCAGTACAGTCCTGTCGGTTCCCTTGATCTCGTCAAGCACCATATCTCAACCTGTCACTTCCCCTCCCCACTACGATACTAAATCTAATCAAGCGCGAAAAGATCGGTCGAGAGATAGCGTTCACCTGTATCCGGCAGGATCACAACGACGAGCTTGCCATTGTTCTCCGAGCGCTTCGCAACTTCGATGGCAGCCCATGCAGCCGCTCCCGATGAAATGCCAACAAGAAGACCTTCCTGCCTCGCAAGCAGACGAGCCATGGCTGCAGCATTATCATCGGCAACCTGGATTATCTCATCCACCAGATCCAGTCTGAGGACATCGGGAACAAAGCCAGCGCCAATTCCCTGAATGGTATGCGGCCCCGGATTCCCACCGGAAAGGACAGGTGATTTCTTCGGCTCAACTGCGATCGCCTTAAAGCCTGTCTTGCGCTTCTTGATGATCTCAGCAATACCGGTGATTGTGCCACCTGTCCCCACACCGGCCACGACGATGTCAACCTTGCCATCGGTGTCTCTCCAGATCTCCTCAGCGGTAGTGCGTCGGTGAACCTCAGGATTTGCAGGATTCTTGAACTGCTGAGGCATAAAATAGCGACTATCACTCTTTACGAGTTCTTCGGCCTTATGTACAGCCCCGCTCATGCCCTCGCTACCCGGTGTGAGAATGAGTTCTGCACCAAGAGCTTTTAGCAGTGTCCGCCGCTCCACGCTCATAGTGTCCGGCATGGTAAGAACCAGTCTATACCCTTTGGCAGCACACACGAATGCAAGGGCAATGCCGGTATTGCCACTTGTCGGCTCAACGATGATAGTATCTCTCGTGATCAGTCCAGCCCGTTCGGCAGCCTCGATCATGCTGACGCCAATGCGATCCTTGACGCTGGCAAGGGGATTGAAACACTCGAGTTTTGCAACAACTGTGGCTTCGAGACCTTTGGTCACATGATTCAGACGAACCAGTGGAGTATTACCTATAAGCTCTGTAACATCGCTGGCGATTCTCACTTTGATCCCTCCTTCATGGGGTCGAGGGCAGGCAACCTCTGCTTGGACCCGACAGTGAAAGGGTTACAATTCTTATGGGTTGTCATCGCTCGAGGCTTCTTGGTCGCAAGCGCCTGTTGCTGACCCCTGGGCACTCTCAATCGATTCACCAGCCCATTGTCAAGCGGCTTAACCTCGAGCACCAAAGCGAGCTCCAACCCACCGTGTCCACAGAAAACCCTGACTCGTTCCTGCTTGCTGTCAGAGTACCTGCCTACGATACGGCAACCTATCGTCACCTCTTGGCTGGTGAAATGACCCCTTCCTATGGCGCTGGGGCCCGGTACGTCAAGAGATGTGAACCACATATCTTCGGTACGCCTCAATTGTGCAAGCTTTTGATTCTCAATCTCGTTTCTACCGACTATCAGCTTGGCGTGCGGTGAAAGCCTGAAGTGTCTACCGACTTTCAGCAGCTTGACTTCATGAAGGGTGAAACTACCATGATCGATCAGGTCTCTGACCTTAGCTGCGAATATCGGGTCAGTGAGAAGGCAACCACCGGCCGGACAGTGGTAGTCCCTTATTTCAAAGTATTGCGCCAGTCCTATTTGGGCTTTACGAGAACGCCCGCTTATCGCCAGGAGCTTCTCACGGTCTATCCAGCCACACTGCTCAGGTATGGTCTCGGGCAATAGCTTTGCCGAAAGCGGCCTGACAACGAGACCCTCTGGTATGGTTCGAACCTTTATGCCAAGCACAGAGCTCATTCTTCGAGCCTCACTGCCGCAGGAGTTGCTTCCACTGCAAACGCAGAACGGCGAGAAGAAATTGACAGCTTCAACGTCGATATCCTGCTCTTTGATAACCTTTACGGCGAGCGTGCTATCCAGCCCGCCCGAAAGCAGTGCAAGAGCTTTCCGCCTGAATGCCATCACGGTCCCCCGTCGCTCACATAACCTAAATGTTCCACATGAGGGCCTGGGCTGCCAGCTTGCCCCGATAGCGCCTGACCATATCCTCGAGGGTGATCGATGCTAGATGCTCAGTGATCTCCGCTCCCATTGAAGCCCAGATCTCTCGGGTGACGCATGTGCTCGACATGGTGCAGACACTCGGGTCCTTGACACATTCGGCCATCGTGAGATCGCCTTCGACTGCCAGCACTATGTCGGAGAGTTTGATTTCCCTCGGTGCCTTTGCGAGTCTATAGCCTCCGTGGGCACCTCTGGCAGCCACGACAAGCCCAGCCTGCTTCAGACTTGAAATCAGATGGCCAAGGTACTTGCCCGATATGGCCTGCCTTCGGGATATGTCCTTGAGCAGGACAAAATCGCGATTCGAGTGGTTTAGTGCCAGGTCAAGCATCAATCTGGCGGCGTATCGTCCTCTTGTGGTCAGCCTCATTGCTTCTCCATTAAAAGACTTCTTTTAGTAGTCTATTAAGAGCAGTCTATCACTTTGACATCCTGACGTCAAACCCAAACTTGCCGGTGGTTAGTGTCACCCCAGAGTCTTTTTGTTGATAGTAATCTTGCACAATAGTGCAAACCTAAACGTACCCTGCGAGGAACCGATAGGTCGTCACCAAGGGCATCGCAGCGCCTCTCCGGATTCGGGCACACTTCCCTACCAAGATCTTCGTCGTGCCTTACGTGCCCGGAGCTCCATCAGTGTGTCTGTACCTTCTCAGGTAGGCGTTTAGGAGGTTGCGAAATAGGGGTCCATGGTTTGGGATCTTCAGGTGAAGAAGCTCGTGAACAATTACGCGTGCACGGAATTCAGCTGGTCGGCAAAGAAGTTCAGGATCAAGGGTTACTCTACCACGCGATGAGCAGCTTGCCCACTTACGCCTCATCGGCCGCAAGTGGATTTCCCGAATTCGATTAGCCACACCAATACGTCTGCCCCAACACTGAACTTCCGCTGCGAGCACTTCGCGGGAAATCGTGTCTCCCCCTTCTCCTGTAACGTCTGCCGTCTTGCCAGCTCCCGTCACTCCATCCTCCTCAGCATGTCCAAGACTCGCCCCACCAAGCTCACAACATCATCGGTAGCATCGAGAAATATCTTGTAAAGCCTTGTCCGTAGCTCCCGTTCTTGCCTCTCGCTTGTAGCCCAATGTGGAAGCTCCCGGAAGCACACATCAATCCTTCTGGCAATTTCCTCACTCTCACGAGCCCCAAATCCCTCCTGCACACGCAACCACCAGGCTACAGCAAAAGCCTGCGAGGAGAGTTTACTACCTTTCCTCTCCTCCTCCGCTTCCCGCAATTGCTTTACCAGCTGCTCAATCTCTTGTATTGCCTGATGACTCTGAATCTGGCGCTCCTCGAACGCTCTGCGAATCGCCTCAGCCCTGTCCCCAATCGGTATCAAGTAGAGTTGGTCCCTGCCCCGCGCCTCCACCAATCGGTAAAGCTCCTTGAGAAGATTGAAGACCTTCACCGTTTCGGGCTTGTCCTCTTCAAGGAGCGCCAACAGTGCCTGGCTGCCGATTTCATATCTTCTATCAGGCGTCTTTATCATCTCAGTTGTGGTATGCTTCTGAACTATCTCTGCCGTCTTTCGAAGGAAGGATTTATCCACAGCGACATGGGGCTCGTAGGCACTCCGTAGAAGTTTGTACATGTCCACCAGTCGTCGATAATCAGTCAGATAGGGTCGGAGAAATCGGTCGGGTGATAGAATTTCATAAGTCTCCTCAAGCTCCCTAAAGAAGCTGTAGAAGTTTTCGCGCTCTTCCTTGTCCCGAAAGTGCTCCAGCACATTCTCAGCTGCCTTATCATCACTTCTGCCATCTATCAAGGGGAGGTACCTACTGCGTCCCTCCTCCATCAATTCAACAAAGTGTTCTTTTAGAACATCCAGCCCCTCAACGACCCCGGCAACGTCTCTTGAGTCGAAAGCCAGGGCACGCTCAAGGTTATCAAAAACTCCCACGAAATCGACAATGAGCCCATTTGTCTTCCGCTGCGTCTCGCCTTCATACGGACGGTTCACACGGGCTATTGCCTGCAAGAGCACATGGTCCCTCATGGGTTTATCGAGATACATAGCGTAAAGGATGGGAGCATCATAGCCTGTAAGCAGTTTCTCTGTAACGACCAGTATCCGCGGATTCTCATCCGGCTTCTTGAAAGCCTTACGAATCCGCTTCTCCTCGTTCTCGCTAACATGGTAACGCCTGAGGTGAGCTGGATCGTCGGACCCTCGACTCATCACCACACAGGTCTTCTCCTTCGGCAAGTGCCTGTCAAGTGCCTCCTTGTAAAGGCAGCATGCCTCGCGGTCAACCGCCACAAGGAAAGCCTTATATCCCATTGGCTCAACAAATTCGGTGAAGTGGTTAGCAACAAAGGAGGCTATCTTTCTCACGCGGACCCTGTTCTTAAGCATATTCTTAAGCTTCACTGCCCTGTCCAGCACAC
>JALGWB010000089.1 GCA_025774405.1 bacterium | reverse complement strand
TGGGGGTTGGTATACTGGTATAGGGTCGTGGAAGTGACAACTGAATAGAGAAACAAAATCCCTGCCGTTGCACGCGATGTTGCCAGTGTATTCTGAGCCAACAGCGCAACATAAGGGAGCCCTAAATCCTCACGTGGATTGCGTGTCTGGCATCGGGTCAGAAGTCATGAAGCGTGGGTGCGGGCACCCACCTGGATAAATCCGGGTCAGGAATAACCTGAACACGCGGCACCTGGCGGGGATTTTGTTATTTGTCTTCGTTGAAAAGCTATTCAGGTTGGTAGTTGAAGGTTGGATCGAGGGCACGAAGCTCTTCGGCAAGTACGAGCACCCGCTTTCTGGCTTCCTCGGTGCCGAGATTCTTCCAATCGAGGTAGGCATCGAGAAATTCGTTGCGCTTGCGCTCAAGCTGCATCCTCTTACCGGACGCTTCAACGGAACGCATGAGGTGATAGATCTCGCCGTCAGAAAGTCGCCTTACAATATCGAAGTACTCACCTCTCAGATAAGAAAGAATGGTGACATACTTCTCAAAGCCCTTGCTGAGTTGTTCCAGCACATGGGGGATGGTCTCACCGAGCCCAGGCAGTCGCTGGCTATAGGAGAAGGCAAAGTGGTAGTAGGTCTGTCCACGCCCCATCTGTCCCTGATGACCGTGTTTGAACTCGGGTCCTAGTGGCAGCGCTCGCTCACCTGCAGCGTCGAAGATTCCAATTGAGAACAACAGGAAGTCAGCATTTGCTTTATAGATGGTGTACTTTAGGCGTGCGTCATTTGACCTTTCGAGTCGCTTAAAGACCTCTATGTCATGGTCAGAGAGATAAGGCTTAAGATGCTCTATGTAGGATGGATTGGCAAATGCCGATAGCAGATTCGCAAGATAGACATTAACCTCTTCTTCGAATTGACCTCCATCCTCAACTTCGTTTTGAGCGCGAGTCATCAGCACACAGTTGAGCATGAAAAAGAAAGTTGGCTCTTTGTGTCTCTCATTAAGATCGAAATAGAATTCTTTGCCTTCCATCCTGCCCTTCCGTCTTCGATGAGGGCCGGGGGTTCGCTCTATGGTTGCGGGAGCACCTCGATGTGCGGGGCTTTCTGCGAACCCCCAAGCCGCTCATCTACTCCTTGAAGGAGTGCGCGACCCGATTCTTTGCCAATGCAGGCTTCGTGCCATGTTTGAACCAAAAGAGATATCCGTGGGAATTTCGAAGAACTTGTTTGTTTACAAGCAAATGTGATACATTCGGTCTCGGTTCCGACGCGACAGCAGGAGATGGGGCGCAAGAGATGTGGGTGAAATTCAGCAAGGGGTGTGACAAATTCAGCAGGAACGCAGCGGCAGGAAAGGTCGTGATTGAACAAGAAGTGAGGGGCAGGGCATTTTGCGGAGGGAAACAATGAGAGTTGCATATTTACAGTTTGCACCGATCTTCGGAGCGAAGAAGGAGAACCTGGAACGGGTCGAACATTTCCTGGATGGTGCCAAGGTTGATCTGGTCGTGCTGCCTGAGCTTTTCGCAACAGGATATCTCTTTGAGTCAAGAACGGAGCTGATGGATCTGGCTGAGGACGACCGTGGCGAGACACTCACCTCTCTCAAGGGGCTCTCGCTTAAATTCAACATGGCAATTGTCGCAGGCGTAGCTGAGAAGGCCGATGTCGGATGCTACAACTCCTGCTATCTTCTTGACAACGGTGAGATACGATCCAAGTACAGGAAGATACATCTCTTTGATCGAGAAAAGGAGCTCTTCGTGCCAGGTGATCTCCCCCTTGAAGTGATTGATGTGCGTGGGGTAAGGGTCGGGCTCATGATCTGTTTTGACTGGATATTCCCTGAGGTTACTCGCATCCTGGCAGTCAAGGGTGCACAGATTGTCTGTCACCCATCGAATCTGGTCTTGCCATATTGTCCAAGAGCGATGATCACGCGCTGCATCGAAAACAGTATTTTTGCTATCACTGTCAACCGGGTTGGCACAGAGGCTCGGGCTGGTATTGAGCTAAGGTTCATTGGGTTGAGCCAGGTTGTTGGTCCGCGCGGGGAGATACTTGTGCGTGCAGGAGAGACTGAGGAAGTGCTCAGGGTGATAGATATCGATCCATCACTTGCTGATAACAAGATGATCACTGAGCGCAATCACGTACTCAATGACCGTCGGCCCGAGTTTTATGGAGACTTAGTGGAGTCAACTCTCAGCCAGCGAGGGCCGCACACGGATGATACAGGCGTAGCCTCCAGCCATCCGGAATAAGCTCAGGAAAGGCAAAGCCTTTAGCAAAGCTCCCCCATCAACTGGCTTCCTACTTTATGACCATTACCTTGATCGTCTTACCGAAATCCCTGGCACGCATTCTGACGAAATAGATGCCTGGTGCAACACAGCTGCCATAGGCATTTTGGCGATTCCAGGTCACTGAATACCAGCCCGGTATCCTGGCTTGATTAACAAGTGTTGCAGCAAGCCTGCCGCGAATATCATAGACGTTGATAGCAACATGTTCACCTGGGGAAGGCACTGCATATGTGATTCTTACCGCACCAACTGCCGGATTCGGAACTGCTGGACCCAAGGCGAAGGCAACCGGAACTCCCAGCTTCCGATCGCACGTACTGTCACATGGACGAACGGCTGCCAGTGCATTTTCACTCCAGATCATGACATCATCGATGTACCAGCCTTCACCCCCGACATAGCCGTCAGAGCCGAACTTAAACCTTATCTGACACTGTCCTTCGTAGAACGAAAGATCGAAGACAGCCATCTCCCAGTCGCTCTGACCTGAATAGACAGGTTTGTTTGCAGTGAATGGTGCCGTTGATTGTTCAAGGATGCGATATGGATAGCCATCAACAGGATCAATCGGCGTCGCCTTGCCAGCTGAATCAACGAGGCTTAGCGATGCCCCGTCCCATGCAAGCCCGGATCCCTGAACTGGCTCGTAGGTTTCAGCATCTATCCAGTGATAGAAGACGAGTTTGGCATTGGGTCCGAGAGTTATGACGGGTGTTTCAAGAAAGGCTTTGAGGTTGGCACCGTAATCACCACCGGTCGTTGATCCACACTTCCAGCTTGTGTTTCCTCCCGATGTGTGATTGCGATCAGTGCTCAAGTGCCATTCATCATTCCATCCAGTTCCAGCTCGATGGGTCCAACCCTCATCTCCCGATTCGAACGTGTAGTAATAGGCTTCTGCGATACCAAACATGTGATATCCACTGGCAGGCTCATAGGTCACATGAGCGGCGGTTGAGGCATCGGTTGCGACAATTCGATACTCGATTACGTCACCTGCAGATGCAGCAACTCCAAAAGTCGCTTCATAGGTATCGGTGTCTCCAACCCTCGTCATTGAAATCGCAGTCTGTGGGATGCCATTCTTCAGGTATTCAAGCACGGCCGATGCAAGTCCGAGATTATCAGTCACCTCAGCTGTCACCGTCGAGGGCCAGCCAGCATCTGGTTGATCGCCAAGTGGAGTATGCACAATGACTGGAGGTTGAGTGTCAGTGCCAATCGAGAAGGTGTGAACATTCGCGGGGGCACCCTCAGGATCGGTTACAATTATGTCCGTGTCAAGCGCTTGAGCATAGATGTAGTAGCTTACGGTCGTCCCGTAGCTCTGGGCAGGTATGGTTGCGGAGTACTCGTCAGGATTGCCGGTTGATGTCATCACGAGAGCGGTTTCTCCTGAGCCAGTCGAATAGAAGACAACGAGCGAGTCGGGATTGAGGGTCACATTGGAGGTTATGGTGGCAATAACATCGAAGCTCTCGGTGGAGTCCTCTGTGTCCTTGATTGGATTGTGCGCTATGTTGATGTAGAGTCCAGGTCCGATTCCATGGTTGCCAAAGGCTTCAACGATCTCGTAATAGTGCGGTGTTCCATTTGAGAGATCACCGTCATCGTCATCGGTTTCGAGAACATCATAGTAGTAGTCGAAGAAATTGTCAGCCTTGCCGTAGCGCGCATAATGGAAGAGGGAGTCAGCAAGATGGACATCAGGCGAAAGTGCCTCGCGCATGTCCCAAAGTGCGCCTGCAAGAATGCGCCCGTCATCATGCACTTCACCTGTAAGATCGTCGGGATATCTAAGGTTGTTATCAAGATTGCGGAAATAGCCAGACCCTATCACATACTCCCCAATCAGGGGCTCATCCGTGATTGTGCAGGCAAAGTAGTCTGAGAACGCCTCATGCATTGCACCTGAAGGTGAAAGTGGACGATAGAGGAAATCGGTTATACCGTGACCATATTCGTGATAGATGACATCACAGAACATTGCAAGATTCTGGCAGCTGCCAGAGCCTGCTCCAAGCGTGATACCATTACCATCCCAGTAGGCATTGCAATAATCTGGTTGGTTGACCCTGATGGGGGTCTGGCGATCCATTCCCGTGAAGGATGGATCGATGGCTTTGATCCTGGCATGAGCAACGTTTGCATGGTAATAAGCATTGCGCTCATCTGCTCTTGAGATCGAATCATCCCACAGGACCGGAAGAGTTGTTCCAGGTGCGACTGAGTCGAGAAACACTGCTTCCGGACCATTGTTGTTGGTAACTTTTGCCCACATTCCAGCAAGAATGATTGTAACTTCTCGAGTGCCGCCACTTCCAGCCTCGATCGAATAGTAGCCCGTAGCATCGGTTGTATCCGTACCGTATCCGGTAACGGTTACATACTCATCTACGAATGCCTCCTCTTCGTCTGGATCTGAAATGTACATTGGCTTGATGTAGCCGGTGACGTTGCCATCGATCGTGTCGTAGTAGATTTCATTAACTTTCCTCAGGATCGATCCATCATGAGCGTCAACATAGATGCGCCAGATTGCCGGTGTGCGCTTCACAAAGAGCCTTATCTCGTGAGCGAGGTGGTATGAAACAGCCTTAGCAGTTGTGATTGGCAGAACGACGAGTCTTGTCGAAAGTGCCTCATCGGTCCGATCATTGAAGTCGACATCTTGCTTGGCAAGCCGAAGCGCCTGCCCGGTATCAGAAGTCGGAGAAGTTGAAATGTCAATGCCCTGATAGAAATCCGAACCGAAGATCGTGACTTTACCATCCTCACGAAGCCTTATATGGACTCTGCCGCCAATGACATCAAGCCCTTCATACACCTGCTGATAGTCGGTGTACCATCTTGCTCCATGTTTCTCTTGAGTAAGGAGGCGCAAGCTTTCGGGATCGACACCAAGCAGTTGGGCATTGGAGAGCAGGAATTCATTGACAACCTGGGCGACATTGGCATCGGTTACAACCTCAGCAATACGAACTCCCCTGCCAAAGATGCGATGAGGAGTTGCGGTAATGGGATTCCAGAGAGCCTGCCAATCTTCACCCTGAGTTGTCTTGAAACTCTCCCAGGCTGTCCGAGCATCCTCGCTGGGTGGCTTCATGTCGTACATCATCACTTGAGAAGGCTCAACGGTTGCATCCTTCTGAGGGGGAACAAAAGCAAACGTTGCACCAACAAAGGCAAAAACTACAATGGCAAGACATACGCCTGTACGAGCATGCATTGGCTATCCTCCTTTTTGGTAAGCTTTGTTATCCTTTTAGATGCGATTCTCAAGCACGTGTAGCCCTGAAACGCCCTGATCGCCAACTCCAGGAAATCTATTTCAGCCATTTTGCTCTCGTTAATGGCGTGCTTTACGATGAGCATGTACTCGTGCCCCTCGCACGCCCAGGAGGCATGTATCAAGTACGTCTATCCCTACCATTGGATGCTTTGAGACCAGACCACCCTCAGCATCGCCCAGCGTCGTCCATCCTCACGACTGCGCCGCTCTCTTCTCAGTCTCATTGGCGAACGACCAGGTGAGGGAACAGTTCCATTGACGGATGGACGGGAGTCAATAGAGCAGGGATAAATGCCGTGAGAGCAAGTTGTCTTCCGCCTTACCAGCATAAGCCTCCAAAACAAAAAGCCCACCCAAGCCCCCGCTTCTCCCCGCTCGTAAATTATACCACATTTCTTCGATTTTGTCTTGGGGTTTGTCCTCCCCTTGCGGGACAAGGTAATGTAAAGAAAAGTGTGTACTTTTGATGGTGTATCCTTCCATGGTTTTGTCCTAAGCAGCGTTTCTGAAGCAGTCACCTATGGATTCTATTCGCTCTGTTCTACGATCCCACTTGGCATTGAAGTAGTAGAATTGACTCAGGACTATCCGAGCACAACTCTTCGCATTCTGGAAGTAACCCATCACCTTCAGTCTACGCCTGATCTCCTTGAAACTGCGCTCTATTACGTTAGTAGTGCGTATCACCTTGTGGAAGGTGGGATCAAACTCGAAGAAGGCTATCAGCCGGTGAAAGTCTCGCTCCAGGCAGGCCTGTCTGCGTGCTACGCACAGGCAGGCAACTCCCTTAGGATTCACCCCCTGCCAGCGCTGCTTCCAACGACGAAATAGGGCTGCTGCCTTCCTGCTTGTGCCAGCATACATGATCTTCGCTGCTTCTGCCACACACGCCTCCACCTGGCTCCTCGGCCCATAACGAGCTATATTGCGCAACTTGTGTACCCAGCACAACTGATGAGGGACCAAGGGATACACATCATCCAGCGCTGCCCATAAGCCTGGTGCACCATCCACAATTATCAACTCAAGGCTGTGACCAATGAGACCCCTAACACGCAGGTTCTCCAGGAACGACCGCCAGGTAGCCTCACTCTCCCTCTTGGCTATACTGAAACTAAGAAGACGCCGGCTCCCGTCTCGCCTTATCCCATAGGCTATCAAGATTAGCCGCCTCTTGGCACTTAACTCATACCGTATCCGCACACTCAGGGCGTCCAGAAACAGAAATGCATACCCATCCCCTATGGGCCCGTTCTCAAACCGCCTAACCTCCCTATCCAACTCCTTGCTCACCTGTGATACATAGCCCGCTGAGACTCCGTCACCACAAAGAGCATCAAGCACATCCCGTACCTTCCGGGTGGATACCCCCTTCAGAAACATCTCCCTGATGCCCTTATCCACTACCTCATGTACCCGCTTATAGCGCTCGAAAATCTCAGGTACGTACCCACCATCTCTTGCCCTCGGCACCTCTAACTCTACCACTCCCACACTGGTAAGAAGACTCCTCGTGCGATACCCGTTACGGTAACCCTGACGACTGTCACTACGCTGGTAGCGCTCGGCGCCAAGATAAGCATCCAGATCCACTCGCATTATCCCCTCAAATGCCCGCCTTACAAGATACCGGCAGCCATCGTTGAAATCCTCCTCAAACATCTTCTTGACTTCTAAAAGATCCACTGCTAAGTTGTGTCTCGAGAAGTCTAATTCTCGCATGGTGTGTCCTCCTCTCTAGTCTTTGCGACTGACTGGAAGGATACACCATCTCTTTTCCCCTTCAATCCCTTTTACACACTCTCTTATACATTGCCGGGGACAAGAAGAATACTCCCGATCCTGAGAATAGGTTGACATCATCGCATCAGTGGTGTACAATCAGCAAAGAGGAGCGGGTATTGTTTGCTCTAGCCAGGCAGAGCTGGAGCTGCGTTGTGTACCTTGTTCCCATAGTCAGAGTTGGACTCAGTATCTCGCGAGTATTCGCGATGCGGTTTACAAGCAGAGTTCAATGCCTTTTAAGAAGTCCCAGAAGTATGCGTATGGAGGTGCCCTTCTCGTATTTCTCGATCGGGTACTTGGGGGCTTTCTGTGAGCTCTGAGGAAGTCTGGTAGTGGCAGGAGGCTGGGCTGTCAGTCTAAATAACGA
>JALGWB010000088.1 GCA_025774405.1 bacterium | reverse complement strand
GGAATGTCTTTACCGATGAAGTCATTCTGACCCCGAGTTATCTCCCACCGGTCTTTGACAGAGGAAGGCGAACATGGCAGGATTTGGCGATCTGCGGCTGCAAGCCTTTTGATATCGAGAAGGTGCGCATCGAGCGTCCGACAGAGAAGGTGACTCTTCTGCGGGATGCCGAGGGAAGCTGGTACATCAGTGAGCCAGAAAGCCTGGCGTGTGACAAAGAGCGGGTCTCAACGCTGCTGAGAACACTCGCCTATCTGAAGGGTGAAGAGATTGCGGGTAGAGCGCCAGTTGAGGGATCGGGTCTCGCTGAGGCTGATTCTTCAGTCTGGTTTGAACTTAGCGGTGGCAAACAGCAGAAACTGCTTTTCGGTAACATGACCGACCGCAAGCGCATCTATACCAAATCTGAACCTGGAGACATTGTCTATCTGGTCGCCAGCTACAAGGTCAATGCCATAATGCCAAAGCTAAAGGTTCTGCGAGCCAAAGAAACCGAGGAGCAAAAGGAAGGCAGCTAGGCTTGTCAGGGCGCATCTATCAGGAAGACAGCTACCAGACTTCCTTCGAAGCCAGGGTTGTTGACATATTCAAGCATGAGGATGGCTATGCGATAGTGCTGGACGCGACAGGTTTCTATCCTGAATCTGGTGGACAGCCATCGGATAGAGGCACACTCGGCGGATTACAGGTTGTCGATGTCATTGAGCAAGACAATCATATCCTTCATCTGACGCCCGATAAGCCAGGCTTTGGCATTGGAACGCAGGTCGAGGGCAGGATAGATTGGCAACGAAGATTCATCAATATGCAACAGCACACTGGTCAGCACATTCTCTCCCAGGCTTTCCTTTCGAAACTCAATGCGAGGACAGTCTCTTCAAAACTCGGGATAGACCACTCCACCATAGATGTTGACCGCCTCGATCTTGACTGGCAGCATCTGGCCGATGTGGAGCGATTGGCGAATTCAATTGTCTATGAAGATCGTCCTGTCAAGATCTATGAGGCACCGGCTGGCGAGGTTGAAGGCCTCAGGATCAAGAAGCCACTCAAGAGGAAGGTTCTGAGAATTGTTGAGATTGATGGATTTGATAAATCACCTTGTGGTGGCACGCACTGCAGACGAACTGGTGAGGTTGGGCTTATAAAGATTCTGCGCTGGGAAAAGGTCAGGGACACTTCAAGGATTGAATTCATATGTGGCAGGCTTGCGGAGGATGACTATTTCTGGAAGAGCCGCTTCATCGTCGAACTCGCCCAGGAACTTACTACAAAGGACATCAACATCCCGGCTCAGATTCGTAATATCATGGAGTTGACCCGACAGCAGCATAATCGCATTGAAGAGCTCGAAGCCAAACTGGTTTGCTTTGAGGCAAGGCAGCTTGAAGAGAAGATCGAACATATTAAGGATATAGAGCTGATTGTCTCTCATCTCAGGGAGAAGGATGCTTCAGCGATAAGGGCTTTTGCTCTCGAACTCACAAGTAAACCCAGGAGGGTGGCCTTGCTTGCAGCAGGCAAGGAACGGGTTCATCTTGTATTCTCACGTTCCATGGATCTTGACCTTGATATGCGGCCCGTCATCGCTGTTGCGTGTGAGGTGTTGGGGGGCAAGGGGGGTGGCAGACCTGAGGTTTGTCAGGGTGGAGGACGAAAAGTCGAAGCGGTAGCCCAGGCACTTGAGAGTGCCAGGCGCCAGCTTATCTCCGTTCTCGGGTAGAGCTTGACAATGACGTGAGGCAGGCATTAGCATAAGCCTGAAAGGGGGAAGTTGTGGGCCGCAGTTTGCATGTTTGTCTGAGCCTTATCGCTTTTTTCATTTTGGGCATGTTCTCGGCCTCCAGTGCCTCAACTGCCTGTATGCGCTTTGTGGAGATTGTCACACTTCCGCAGATTGCAGCCATGGGCCAGGCTGGTGTTGGTATGAGCAGTGCTCCGTGGGCCCCGGTTAATCCGGCACATGTGCTAAATACGCAGGGAAGCATCATCACTTTCTCTCATACAGAATGGTTCAGCGATATCTCACTCGAGGCGCTCACCTTGAGTACATCTTCGGGCAAGCATGGATTTGGTCTGGGTGTCGTTGGGCTTCACACTGAGCCTCTCGAGAAGTATGATGCCTTCGACACGTATGAAGGAAGCTTTCGCTTTTTTGATGTTGCAGTTGGAGCATCGTATGCAAGATGGCTTGGTGGTGGCTTTGGAGTTGGTGCGACTGGCAAGGTTCTCTATGAAAAGATCGATTGGGATGCAGCAACTGGTCTTGCAGCAGATCTTGGGATTGCTTACAGAGCGCCTGCGGATCTCTTCGGAGGGCAGCTCGGCCTGGGTATCGCAGCGAGGAATCTGGGTGGTAAGGTTGGGTACCATGGTGAGGAATTTGACCTGCCATCAGCCTTCCAGGCAGGTGTAGCATACGAACCCCAGTGGCTGCCGCCTTATCTTGGCCTGGCACTTGCAGTTGACTATCAAACGACACACCTTGGGGAGGATGGTGTGCTCGCCGGAGTGGAACTTACCTTTGGCGACATCATCGCATTGCGACTGGGCTACCGCGGCGCCTATGACAATGAAACCAGCTTTGGGATTGGTATGAAACTCGCAAGCGTCTCCTTTGACTATGCCTACATGGAACTCGGACAGGACCTGGGTAACACTCATCGACTTGCTATAGGCTTTGTTACAGGTGCGCTTTTCCCATCACCCGAAGAAAGTCGTTGACCGATTTTCGCCAGCTCTGTCAGGTTGATCTCCATCGCTCAAGTCGCAGCTCATCGTGATCAAAGACACCATAGGAGTAGTTGTCGATCCAATCTCCGATCACCAGGCATGTGGTCTTGCCAACCCGGATAAGCTTAGGGCTATGCAGATGGCCGAGGATGACGTAGTCGAACCCCTCACTTGCCTTTTGTCTGACAAAGGCCTGTAGGTTTGGTTGGTTGTTATTCTTCGAACTTCGCTTCCTGCTCATTCTCGAGATCAACCTGGCGAAAACCATGCCAACATCTGGGTGAAGCAGCCTGAAGCACGTTGAGACCAGCGTGCTATGAAGGACACCTTTCAGAAGACGGTAGCCGAGTTCTCCAGTCGTTGCGATCCCATCACCGTGGGAGATGAAGAAGCGCTTGCCCCCGATCGATATATCAAGGAACTCGGTCCTGGTGTGCAAACCGACATCGTTTCTAAGGAAACTGCCCATCCAGTAGTCGTGGTTGCCAGCGACATAGGTTATCTGGCAGCCATTGTCAACCATGGTTCTCAAGCGGGATAGCAATCTGAAGGGGTATCGGGGCACTACGGTGCGGTACTCGAACCAGAAGTCAAGCAGGTCCCCAACTATGAAAAGTGTGCCCTTCTGGCGCTCGACGTGATCGAGGAAGTCCATTAGCAGCGGCACGGAGGTGCGTTCAACTACAGGGTATGCACCGAGGTGAAGGTCGGAGACAAAGTAGACCCTGCCATCAGTCTGTGTTTCCAAAGCAACCTCCAGCAGGCTTGGGCGTCATAATAGGTGAAGTGAATATACCAGAAGGTCAGAGTCAAGGCAAGAAAAGTATTGACACCCGGAGCCGAAGATGGGTACAATTAGAGTCGACCTGTGAGGACGGGGGGTGTACCCTCCGGGTGGTCGCTGCTTTTCTTAGCTGACCGGTTCTGTCTGCGGAACTTTTTTGCTGAGCTGCTGTATAATTTTTTGGCTGAAAGGGGAGTCCGTATCAGACAGAAAGGGGGAAAGAGGCAGTGCGGATGAGATTGGAACATTTGGTGGCGGTAGTGGCGATTCTGAGCCTGGTGCTCGGTTGTCAGGGCAGTGGGTCGAGAGCTGAGGAATCAACCTCATCAGCCGCACCTGGTTCGAGCCTATCTGAGGTCGTGGCGACAGGTCATGACCTGTCAAGCCCCTTCGTTGCGGTCGCAGAAAAGGTTATGCCGGCGGTTGTAAGTATAGATACGAAGAAGGAGATCGAGACAGGACCAATGTTCCAATTCGATGAGCCATTCGGTCGGATCTTTCGTGATCTGATACCTGAGATGCCACGTCAGCGGTACGAGGTACCGGGATATGCCTCGGGTTTCATCTTTGACGAGAATGGCTATATCGCTACGAATCACCATGTGATAAAGGACGCTGAGGAAATAATTGTCAGATTGCTTGACGAGAGTGAGTACCAGGCGGAAGTTGTCGGGAGCGATCCCAACACCGACATTGCCATCTTGAAGATCGACCCCGATAAGCAACTGCCGGTTGTCAAGCTTGGCGATTCAGATGCTATCAGGGTTGGTGACTGGGCAATTGCGATTGGCAATCCCTTTGGCAGGCTTGAAGGCACGATGACAGTCGGTGTGATAAGTGCAAAGGGCAGATCTGCTCTCAGCATAGTTGGTGGGACGCCAGCTTTACAGGATTTCATTCAGACAGATGCTTCAATCAACTTTGGGAATAGCGGCGGTCCACTGGTGAATATCAGGGGCGAGGCAATTGGCATGAACACGGCGATCAATCCGCTGGGACAGGGGATTGGGTTCGCCATCCCGATAAACCTTGTGAAACGCGTGGCTGATGAGATCATCAAACATGGGAAGGTTGCCTGGGGATTTCTGGGAATACTTCCTCAGGAGATTGATCGTGATCTTGCCGAGGCTTTAGGTGTCGAGCCTAAGAGTGGTATCCTGGTTGGCTCTGTTGTTGAGGATTCACCAGCTGAGGAAGCGGGGCTTAAGCATGGAGATATAATTGTCAGGTTCAATGGTGAGCCTGTTGGTGACGTTGACCAGTTCAGGCTAAAGGTTGCTGAGACGGGTGTCGATAAGAAAGTTCCACTTGAGATCCTGCGAGACGGCAAGATCAAACGCATCAAGGTCAAGCTTGGTGAGCGCCCGACTGAGGTTGCCCGGGCTGGCGTAAAGCACAGGTCCAGCCGATGGCTTGGTCTCGATGTTGACGGCGTGAACGGCAGCCGCGGCAGGCGGCTCGCACCCGAGGGTGTTGAGAAAGGCGTGATCGTGGTTGATGTCGAGAGTGGAAGCCCAGCGGATGAGGCGGGCATAAGGCCTGGCGACATAATCGAAGAAGTCGCCGGCAAAGAGATTGAAGATCTCGATGACTATGAGAGTGCAATTGAACAGGCCAAGGAGAAGGACAAGCCTGTTCTGTTCTTAATAAAGAGGAATGAGTTGAGTCGTTACGTAGCAATCAAGCCGGGGCATTGAGGCTGTGGTCATCAAGGGTGAGGATTAGCGGTCGGGGGTCTCGGCTCACGGAGGGATGAGGAAGATGGTTGGAAGCGAGAGAGGTTACATTGAGGAAGAAAAGTCTTTGGCACTCTATCTCAAAGAGATTAGTGATGAACCCTTGCTGAAACCGGAAGAGGAAGCCGAGCTCGCAAGGCGTATCCGCGCAGGTGATGAAAAGGCTCTGGAAAAGCTGGTGAAGGCTAATTTGCGCTTCGTCGTCAGTGTGGCAAGACAGTATCGCAACAGAGGTTTGAGCCTTGCGGATCTGATTAGCGAAGGCAATGCTGGCCTGGTAAGAGCTGCCAAAACCTTTGATGAGAAGAAGGGTTGTAAGTTCATATCCTATGCGATCTGGTGGATCAGACAGCGGATCCTGCAGGCTATAGCTGAACAGTCAAGAATTGTGAGGCTACCGCTTAACCGCGCTGGTACTTTGAGTCGTATTGGCAAGACCTCGGGTGAGCTCGGGCATGAGCTCGGCAGGGAGCCGACCCCTGGGGAGATCGCTGAGCATCTCGACATAAGTGAGAAAGAAGTCACAGATACGCTGAAAGTTTCGATTCCGCATCTCTCGATTGATGCACCGACTTCAGATGATGACGATAGTTCGCTCAGGGAGGTCATTCCTGACACTGAAGCGCCACCTCCTGACAAGGAGGTCATTGAACGATCGATGCAGGAGGATGTTGCTGAAGCATTGAAGACGCTGACGCCGAGGGAAGCCAAGATCCTGACGCTCTACTATGGGATAGGGCGTGAGGAGGCTCTTACTCTGGAGGAGATCGGTAGGATTCTTGGGCTGACGAGAGAACGTGTGCGTCAGATCAAGGAGAAGGCTATCAAGCGGCTTCGGCACGCTTCTCGAAGCTCTTATCTTAAGGCATATCTCAACTGAGGCTTTTCGCTTGACAAAGCCTCAGGCTTGGTTTAAGTTGCCTTCCGTGTGACCTAAAAGGAGGGCGACGTGTGGCTTCTGACAAGATAACATTTATTGTGATACCTTCAGCAAAGTCAGAGCCAAAGACATTTACAATAGAGAAGCGGCAGGTGATGGTGCTTGCTTCTCTGGTGGTATGCTTGCTGGTCTTCTCTATCTTTGCATCTTTCCTAGCCTTCAATCGTGTGGTCGATGGAGAGCGGCTTAGCCAGCTCAAATCCGAGAATGAAAGCTTGCGTTCAAGGGTGTCCACTCTCTCTGACAAGGTTACCGAGCTTGAGTCAACCATGGTGCAGCATGTGCAGTTTGAGGAGCAGCTGCGTATCCTTGCTGGATTGGAGCCGCTAAATGCGGAGGTCTGGGAGGTGGGTATTGGTGGTCCGGATCTTGAGGTTGCTGATCGTGACGGAGCAAGGGATGCAGGTTCACTCAAGTCGCTGGACCAGGACATCGATCGTCTTCTACGGCAGATAAGACTGCAAGAGCAGAGCTTCAGCCAGATAATGGAGCGTCTGAGAGCCAAGGCGGATGATCTCAAACACTTGCCATCGATTAGACCTGTTGATGTTGGCTATATCAGCAGTGGCTTTGGGCGGAGGCGCGATCCTTTCACTGGGCGAATCAGTCGGCATGAAGGTGTTGATTTCTCCGCGAGAAAGGGGTCCAAGGTATATGCCACGGCTGATGGTATTGTCAGGAAAGCGGGCTATGAGCGTGGCTATGGCTATACCATTGAGATTGACCATGGTAATGGAGTCGTCACCAGGTATGCCCATAATGCCAAGCTCCTTGTCAGAAGAGGACAGAAGGTCAAGAGAGGAGATGTTATTGCTTATGTAGGCAACTCCGGTAGATCAACTGCACCTCATCTGCATTATGAGGTTCGAGTCAACGGTGTGCCGCAGAATCCCTTGAAGTTTATTCTTCCGTCCGATACAGTTGTTGACTGAAGCCTGCCCGAAGTGTCTCAGGTGAGTTATTCCAATGGAAGATCATTCTTACCCGGCTTATAAACGTCTGCTGGCAGACTCCAGGTTTGAGGAGATTGAGAGGATTGCATTCACCAGACTTGCTCCCTGCGATCTCTGCCCTCGCACCTGCGGTGTGAATCGTCTCAACGGAGATCTGGGATACTGCCAAGGCTCCAGGTTAGCCAAGGTGTCCAGCTATGGTCCTCATTTTGGTGAGGAGCGTCCCCTGGTTGGAAGTAATGGATCCGGCACGATTTTCTTCACGGGATGTAATCTGAGGTGTTGTTTCTGTCAGAACTATGACATAAGCCACCTTGACCATGGGCGCGAGGTGACCTCAGACCAACTGGCGGCGATGATGATAGCACTTCAGGCATCGGGCTGCCACAACATCAACCTGGTCACGCCGACTCATTTTGTTCCTCAGATAATAGGTGCACTGAAGCAAGCAGCAGCCCAGGGATTGTCAATTCCTGTGGTTTACAATTGTGGGGGATATGAAGCCCTTGAAACCCTGCGCCTCCTCGATGGAATCGTTGACATATATATGCCGGATATCAAATTCATGGATGCCCAGAGCTGTCAGAACTACTTTGATGC